>JALGZU010000099.1 GCA_025774735.1 candidate division LCP-89 bacterium
TCCCCATGATATCGATGCGCAGCGGGTAGGTTTTGCGGATGTCGTGCACGTAGATGTAGATGGATTTACCCACCTTGACGTCCTGCAGGCGGAAGTAAAAGAGCGCGGAGATGGCGTCCTGGACGAAGAGCGGCAGCCGGCTGGTGTCGCTAGGGACGCCGTCATCGGAGGTATAAGCTATCCCTTCCCGCTGGTCGTAATCGACGACCTTCAAGTCGTGATACTTGCCTTCGCTCAGTTTCTTCTCGAAGTACCAGGTGAAGATACCGCGTGTATCCATGTAGGCGTGCACCTGGTCGTCCACCTTGAAAAAGATGTCGAACGCTTTCGCCGATCGCGCCCAGGTATAGATATGATAACAGGGCGCTTGCCGATATGTCACCAGATCGGGAAGGATATCTATGCCCGCCGTGCCAGCCGGAATGACACCGTAATACACATTGTACACGAACCTCTCCCCCATTCCGAAAATCTGATTATCGAGGACGCGGATCTGGAATCCGGTTGAATCCATGATAAAGGTCCGGTCGGCTCCGTGACTGTCGCCGATGGTTAAAGCGTTAACACAAATCGCGAGCAGCAGGGCTAAAAAAAAGTTTTTCAATTCAGTTCCTTTCATCCTGAGTAATCGGTCAATACGCGTGCACGCCAAATAACACCTCCTTGACGGTCATGATCAGAATCTTCAGGTCGAAACCTAGGGACCAGTTCTCGACGTAGTAGACGTCGTAACGGGTACGCTGATCAATGGAGGTGTCTCCGCGCAGGCCGTTCACCTGCGCCCAGCCGGTTATCCCCGACCTTACCCGGTGTCTCTCCAGGTAATGGGGCACGGATTGGCGGAATTGACCCACAAAGTGAGGCCGTTCTGGACGGGGACCAACCACACTCATATCCCCTCTGAGAACGTTGAAGAGCTGGGGAAGTTCGTCCAGGGAAAATTTCCGCAGGAACCGGCCGACGGCGGTGGTACGGTCATCCCCCTTCTTCGCCCAGACAGGACCGGATTGGCTCTCTGCGTCAGGCCGCATGGTGCGGAATTTGTGTATATTGAAGCTTCGCCCGTCCAGACCGATCCTTTCCTGGCTGTAAAAAAGAGGTCCCTTAGAACCGAACTTCACGAGCATTGCGATCAGCGCCATCAGCGGGCTGAACAGAATTAGTACAATCCCGGATACGACCAGGTCAAACGCCCTCTTGAACACCCCTTTCCAGCCGAAGAGAGGCGATTCCTTGATTTTCATTAAAGGGAGACCGGCAACCGACCAGGGTTGCACCTTGCCTTCGAGGATGATCTGGTCCGGAGCCAGCAGGAAGTCGAGGTTGATGCCTTCACATTTCTGAATGATAGCCCGCAGCAGAGGCCGCTCCGCATGATCCAGGGCGATAACCATCATATCGAGGTTTTCCCGTCCCACCAGAACATCGATATCCACTGAAGTTCCCAGGAGTAGTTCAATTGCTTCGCCCGGCGGCTCGACGGCAATGAAACCGAGACTATGGTAGCCCAGATGGGGATTGTCCACGAGGCGCTCGTGAATGTCCCGGGCTAACTGGCCGGTGCCGCAGACCGCCACGCGCAATACTCCGATCCCGCGGCGGTAGAGTTTCCGCTGGATGCTTTGTATCGCCGCTCTCTCAATCGAGAGCGCGATGATAGAAATGGCGATTATTAAGATAAATACGAGCCGGGAATAAGAAAAATTGCGGTAAAGGAAGGCCAGGGCGAAGAGCCAGGGCGTCGCCAGCAGGGTCGCCTGGACAACCCGCACGAACTCTTCGATGCTGGAGACCCGGCCGTGGAGGCGGTAGAGCCCTCTCACAGCGAAGACGCTGCAAAAGATCACTGCGGCGACGATGGAGAAGACCCAGTAATAGGTCAGAGGCGGGATTCCCTTGGTGACCGGAAAGATCGACGTCAGGGGCGAATGAAAGCGCAGCCAGTAGGACAGGCCGAAGCTGCCGATGATCGCCGCGCTGTCGAGAAGAACCGCAGCCAACGGGTAGAGAACTTCGGCTCGAGCGCCGGAGAGCCTAGTTCTCAACACGGGTCTCCATTGCTATCAGTTCTTCGGTATAGCCGAATTTTTCCTGCAGGCGCGCGTTGATGAACTCGCCCATTTTCTTCACATAAATCGGTTTCGAAAAGCGCAAGGCGTTGGCACGAATTGAATCCGGGTCGAATTCGATCGTTTCGAATGTTCGGACGGCATCGATCAAGGCTGCGGGTTCGGGATCTGAGAAGAACACGCCCGTGGGTGACTTCTCAGCTCTACCGCTGGGTATCACGGTTTCCAGCACGCCACCGTGACCGTAGGCGATCACAGGACGCCCACAGGCCTGCGCTTCCAGCGGCACGATGCCAAAGTCCTCTTCACCGGGGAAAATCAGCGCCCGGCAGCCGCTGTAGAGCTCACGGAGATTTTCGGCATCCTGCCAGGGCAGGAATTCCACGTTGCGCTGGGCCAGTCGGGCAAGCCGCTCCTGTTCGGGTCCGTCTCCCACAACGATCAAACGTTCCCCCAGTTTATTGAATGCTTCGATCGCTATATGGATGGCTTTGTACGGCACCAACGCGGTCACGATCAGGTAATAATCTCCCGCTTTAACCGTAGAGTGATAATAATCTGTTTCAACCGGAGGATGAATCACGACAGCTTCCCGGTCGTAATGTTTTCGGATCCGTTTCTGCACATTTTCAGAATTGGCGATGAATTGGTCCACCCGGTCACTTGAAGCAACGTCCCAGCGGCGCAATCTCGAGGCGATAAACGGAGCAAGCGCCCGCTTAACCGGATTGCGCGCGGATCCCAGGTAATGCGGATACATCTCCCATATATATCGCATTGGAGTATGAATGTAGCTGATATGCAACGCTTCTGGAGCGGGGATCACCCCTTTCGCGACGCAGTGGCTCGTGGAAATCACCAACTGATAGTCAGCGAGGTGGAAGCTCTCGATGGCGGCAGGAAAGAGCGGCAGATAGGTCCGGAAATGGGGATCGGCAAGCGGGAGCCGGCCGATCCACGAAGTCCTGATCTCCATGGCTTCGATGACGGGTGACATCGCCCCCTTATGATGAAAAATCGTGAAGAGCGTCGCATCGGGGAAAAAATCGCAGAGGACTTCCAGGCATTTCTCCCCACCGCGCATGCCGGTCAACCAATCATGAATGAGTGCAACTTTCAGAGGCTTTGACAACAAGGATTCTTATAGCTAACAGAATGCAGTATTTATTCGGTTTGCTGATATACTTCAAGCGTTTTACGGGCAAAACGATCCCATGTATATTTTGCGGCGTGTTTGAGTCCTTTCTCAATCAAAGTCTGCCGTAGATCTGAATCGTTTATTAGCGTGGCTAAGGTAGTAGCAAAGTCTGATGTGTCAGCTGGATCGAAAATCAGCGCGGCATGACCGGAAATCTCCGGCGAAGCTCCGCGGTTTGAGACGGTCACCGGTATGCCCGATGCCATCGCTTCCAATGGTGGTGCACCGAAGCCTTCATACCAGGATGGTTGTACATAAGCGAGAGCGCATTGATAGAGGGCGGGCATTTCCTCATCCGGCAGGTTTCCAGTAAAGAACACCTCGGTTTCTCCGTGCAGTTCGTGAACTAGACGATTCAGCTCGCCGTATTGATCGATCTTCGCCCCGGCGATTACTAACGGAGGACGCACCGAGTCCGGAAGGTTTGCCCAGGCAACGATCAAACCAGATACGTTTTTGTGAGGTTTCAAGTTCCCAACATATAGAAGGTAGTCTTCCGGAAGTGAACGAATTCGACGAAATTCAGATTCTTGTGTTTCTGAAAGAGATTGGAAATATCTTTGACTTATACCGCTGTAAGTTATGAAAATCTTGTCTTCTTGAGCACCCAGCATCTCGATTAGATCCCGTTTGGTTTGCTCCGATATGGTCAAAATTGCATGTGCCTGGCGACAGGCGCGACTCAGCATCCAGCGTGCATATGCGCGCTTGAGGGAGGAAAAATATTGCGGAAATCTCAGGTGGATTACGTCATGGATAGTAATTATCAAGGGTAGTTTCAACCCGAAAGGGACGACGTAATGCGGAGCATGAAATAGATCCGCTCCGGTGCGATTGGCAATACCACCAAGAGACATCAATTCAGAAAGGGAATAATCTGGCGCCCCACATTGGTGCCATTGCACGGTTCGATTACGTAAGAAAGAACGGTCATCAGCGTCCGATCGCACGATGAGATCCCACTGTGGATCAGCTTCGATATGTTCGAAGCCCTCCAGCAAACCGCGAATGTAATTGCCAATCCCTGAATCCCAGAGTTTTCGAGCATCCAGACAGACTCTCAAACACCATCCTCCAGTAAAGTCATAATTCGCTGTAACACCACTTCCACGTTGAGATCAATCATCGGTTTTCCGTTCGGCGGCGTCATGACGCTTTCGGGTAAGCCGTAAGGTCCCCATCTCTTCGGCGTCATCGCCGGGTCATTCGGGAACAATCCCAGCACCGGACGGCCGATCGCCCTAGCTAAATGCAGGGGGCCGGTGCTGTTCGTTAGCAACAGATCGCAGCGGCTGTACAGGCAGGTCAGCTCCTCCAGGGAAAGTTGATTGCAGAGGTTCAGAGCGCTCCCTTCCGCCGCTGAACTCACCTCATGGCAGAGCTCCAACTCCGCCTCGACACCGGTAACCACCAGGATTGCATCACTTTCGGCGGCAAGCCTTCTAGCCAGCTCAACATAGGATGCGGCGGGCCAGCGGTACGCCGACCCACCGCCACCGGGATGGATGGCGACGATCTTCCGACCCGCCCGGTGAACGCTCTCTAGAATCCGGGCCAGCCGCAGGTTAACCGCTTCCGGGATTGTCATCTGCAACGGGAAAATCTCTCCCGGCGGCAGGATATCCTCCCACTGGCCCTTTGTTGAAAGCGCGGCGCAGATGAGGGAGAGATTGTATTCCGCTTCGTGCTTCAGATTGTCTTTGCGGTGCTCTCTGTGGCGGTAGGTGAACCAGGACGAATACCAGCGGTAAGCGATGCCGGCTCTCACCTTGATCCCCGCTGAGCGCAAAGCTTTCGCCAGTCTGAATTCAGGAAACAGCACCACCGCAGTATCATAGTGATGAGGTTTCAGCAGGTTCCGGATACTCCTCGACGCGGCATCTCGCGATACATCCAGAACGTCATCCACACCCGCAACCATGCGTACGATGGGGGCGGTGTAACTCTGTACCAGGAAATCCACCCGGCATTCTGGAAAGAGTTTCTTCACCAGTTGCATGCAAGGCAGCGCCAGCAGGACGTCACCCAGACGGTCGGTGCGGCAAATAAGGAGCCTCTCCGGATACAGTATGTGCGCTTGATCCAGGATCATCGAATGGAATCCTCCTTGACCATGCGGCGCAATTTAAAATAGCGCAGACGGAAATTGTGCATATCCATCGCAATCGTCTGCCGTCCGGCTTTGCCGTCTAAAAATCCCATTTTGAGAATGTACCTGCGAATGTAGCGTTGCAGCGGCATCCAGTAGAGGTATATCAGTGCATTCCGCCACGATGGACGCACTCCCTGATTATAAAGATGATTGGCTTCGTAGGTGGTGTAAAAGTCGAGTTTGCGCTGGCATTCCTGATGCGTTTCGTATGGAAAGTGATATAATGGTGAATTTAACATCCCCACTTTTCCAGAGACAGCGAGCCGCTCGTGCAGGTGGCGCTCCGGGAAGCGACCTTGCCCCCGCTTGAACAGGCGCAGTTGCCGGTCGGGGTAGTTCCCCCCATGCTTCAACCAGCATCCCATCCAGTAATTGCGGCGCGGCAGGAAAAAGGCTGCCTCGGATGCTTCACTGGCCAATATCCCCAGGATTTCATCCCGGGTCTCTTCGGGGATGATCTCGTCCGCATCGAGGCAGAGGATACAATCGCCGTGTGCTTGGTCGAAGCTGTAGTTTTTATTCACGTTCAGGTTGACTTCGTTCGACTGAGAAAACACGCTGGCCCCGGCTTGGCGGGCGATTTCGGCGGTACGGTCACTACTCTCACAATCGATCACGATAACTTCATCGGCAAAGCGAACGCTCTCCAGCGATGCGGAGATTTTATTCTCCTCATTGTGGGCGATCATGCAGACCGAAATGGTCTGCCTGCCGGATGCCTCCCCGGGTGTCATGCTTTCGGATTCCCTCTTGACGACTTCCCTGAACCTGCACCTGCTACGGCTTCAAAGTGCTCTTCCAGCGTGGAGAGGTGCTTCTCCAGACTGAATTTCTTCCGAACGATTCGCTGGCCGTTGTCGCCCAGTTTTTTACGCAGTTCAACATTCTGGATCAAGGGCTTCAGAGCATTGCTCAGAGCACCCACATCCCCGGGAGGAACCAGCAGACCGCTTATCCCATCCTGAACGATTTCGGGAACACCGCCGGCATTGGTGGCGATCAGGGGAAGTCCTGAGGCCATCGCCTCAAGCAGGACAAGTCCAAAAGCCTCCTCTCGGGATGCCAGCACGCAGATATCCAAAGCCGCGTAGACATCGGCGATATTCTGATGAAAGCCGGCAAAATGAACCCGGTCGGAGATCCCCAATTCCCCGGTGTAGTACTTCAATTTCAGATCGTACCCCTCCTTCTCAGGCGGGGGTTCGCCAGCGAACAGGAGGCGGGCATCAGGAAAGTCATGATGAAGACTTGCGAAAGAGCGCAACAGGACGTCCTGTCCCTTGGACTCTTCCAGACGCCCGACCAGTCCGATCAACAGGGCATCGCCGGAGATGCCCCAAGCCTCCCGTACCGAATGCCGGGCCTCAGCAGCACTTCGAAATCCAACCGCATCGATACCGTAATGAAGAGTGTGAACTCGGTCAGGTTTTACCGGCAGAGCCTCGTTTGCAAATCCCTTCATGCGCTCGGTTATGGTCAGCAGACGGTCCAGCCGGGCATAGACGAAGCGGTGATAGAGATCTCTCTTGGGAAGCCTGGATTCGATTTGCAGCGTCAGCACCCTGGGAGGTTGTCTGCACAAGGTGAAGGAGGCCAAATCCCGGGACCGGTGCAGGTGAATGACATCGACACTGTTGCTCTTCACGAAGTTCCTGGCCTGCCGACAGAAGAGGGGATCGAAGCGGTATGGCTGCGAAAACGTCCGAACCTCTAGACTGTCCGCCAGGGGGTGCCGCAGCATGCGCGATCCCTCGGCGAGCCAGAGGAAAACCTTATGTTCCCGCAAACCCAGTTGATGGGCCGTTTTAAGGCAGTAGAGTTCCAAACCGCCGAGAGAGGGAGAAAAACAAGCTTCCAGGATGGTCACAGAAGAAATCCCCTAGTCAATAATCCCCATCTTTTCAATCGTCTTGATCACCTGCTCGGTGGCAACTTTCTCCATGCACTGTAACTGTTCGCAATCCGCTTCATTGCAGGGGAGACAGTCCAGGTTCCGGGCGCGCACGAAGGCGTGCCGGGGATCCCCCTGCGGCGTCCAGACGCTCGGCTCGGAAGGCCCGTGAATGGTCAGCGTGGGTGTCCCCACAGCCACTGCGACGTGCTTGGTGCCGCTGCAGTTGCACACCAGTAGGCGGCAACGTTCTAAAAGCGCCGCCAACTGCATCAGACTGGTCTGCGGTGCCATCACCGCGGTCTGTCCCATCAGGTCGCAGACCTTCCCGACGTATTCTTTCTCACCCGGGCCCCAGGTGAGTATCACCCTGTATCCCCTGTCGCGTAACCAGTGAGTGACATCTGCGAACCGTTCCGGCAGCCAGCATCTGACCGGTCTCATGGCACAGGTCGCCATAGCTACAACCTGCTCGTCCCAGCCTTCACTCTTCCAAAAGTCTTCAGCCCAGCGCTTCGCCTCAGCGGTGACGAAAATCTCCGTTCCGGACTCTTCTTCCTCAATGCCGAGAGGCTTCAATAGTGTAAACTTGGTCAGCGCGTTGTAAATGCCGCTCTGATATTTCTGGTCGTAATGAGTGTAAGCGAACCTGCGCACCCGCAGGTTGTACCCGACCCGGATCCGGGCTCGGCTCACCAGACTCATCAGGGCGGTCGCCGCAGTACCCAGAAAATCGATCGAGATGTCATACTTCCTCTGGGTCAACCTGGGAATAAACTTGAAAATCCCGAAGATATCATCAGCTTTATAGGGGTAGATGATCGTCTCGTTAATATGGGGATTGTTGGCTAGAATTTCAGCCGGTGCCGGTCCCGTGACAAAGTCGATCTCCGCTTCCGGAAAGTGCTGTTTAAGAACCCGCAGAGCCGGTGTTGTCAGCACGACGTCGCCGATGTTACGCAGCAATATCAGCAGAATTCGGCGGGGAGTGATCATAGCCTCTCGACGGTGCATTGCGGGATCATTGTCTTCACGGAGAACCACTGGAAAGCATCAATACGATTTCATCAAAAACGCGCTGCGGTGCGAGATCGGTCAGACAGCGGAAGTGCCTCTGAGGGCAGCTCCGGCGGCCGTGATCCGTGCAGGGACGGCATTCGAGATCGATGCCGAGCGCTCTCCCCTTCGATCCGTAGGGTGCGAAACCGAACTCGGGAACCGTCGATCCGAAAAGAGTCAGAACCCGGATTTCAGCTGCTGTGCCGAGGTGGGTTGGAGCGCTGTCGTTGGTCACCAGGAGTTCGCAGCGGCGTAGCAATTCCACCGACTGCCGCAGGGTCGTCTCACCCGCTGCATTGAGGCATCTTCCTCTCGCCCCGGCTGCGATGCGGCTACAGAGATCCCGGTCCTGCGAATCCCCTATGAGCAGAACCTCATAATTTCCATCAATGCACTTCATCGCTAATTCGATGAAATGCTCCTCCGGCCAGCGCTTTGTGAACCAGACGGACCCCGGTGCCAGTCCGATCAGTGTGTCGTCTCTGTGATGCTCCAGAATACGGTCTATGAAACGCCGGTCATCCTCACTGGGCGGGATACTGAAACTATCCGGCGGTTGAATCGAACCGAAACTTTCGTATGAAAGAACCGACCACCTCCCCGCTTGAAGCCGATCCGCCCCGGTATGCCAGCGCTATACGCCAGAAATCCACTTCGGAAGGACCGGTGCGGTACCAGTGCGAGGTCGTACTGGTCACGTTTCAATTGCCCGGAAAGCCGCAACAGAGCTCCCAGACCCCGGTGTGATTCCAATTTGTCGTAGACGATGACATTCCTGACCGCCGGGTGTGTCTCCAGCAGGTTGTCGCCTGGAGGACGCACCAGCACGTCCAGATCGCACTCCGGCCATTGAATTTTAACCGCCTCGATTAAGGGAATGACCAGGACGACGTCACCGATAAAGGCCGTCTGAACAATTAAGACGGATCGGGGGAAATCACCCTGCACGGTCGACGACCTTCTCAATCGCAGGAATGATCCGGGATATTTCCCTGTCGAGTTCCTGGTATACTTTCTGATAAACGTCCAGGTCACCGCCGATGGGATCGAAGACTTCCAGATCAGCATCACTCATCTGTCCGGATTGGCCGAATTCCCGCAGGAGGAACGTCCTCGGGACTGCGGTGGGATCGATACGTTCGATTTCATCCATATGGGCGGGTTCCATCACCAGGATCAGGTCGCTGTGTGCTAGCAGCCAGGGTGTCACCGGTTGAGACTTATGGTATGACAGGTCGATACCAAGCTCTTCAGCGACCGTAATGCCTTTGAAAGAAGAGGGTATCCCTTCCATGGCATGAGTTCCCGCAGACACGATGCGAACGCGTGCTGACAATTCCGGATCGAGCTTGTGCTTCAGGAATGCCTCGGCCATGGGGCTCCGGCAGATGTTCCCGGTGCAAACGAAAAGGATCTGGACTTTTCCTTCAGGGCCAAGTGACACGTTGGTTCTCCCTCTTGTTAATGGCTCCCACTCCCGGTTCCACTTAACCGGTCCAATGACACTCTCGATCTCAGCAATCCTTATCCCACCGGCACGAACCAATACTGCTGGATCCTGACAGAGATCCAACACGGTTGAAACACCCCCCTGCAGGCGACCACCGTCCAGAACTGCATCCGCTCCCTGGATGATCACCGGATCAAGTTCTTCGACAGCACGCGGCGCGGGTGACCCGCTCGGATTGGCGCTGGTGCTGATCAGACCCTCTT
>JALGZU010000563.1 GCA_025774735.1 candidate division LCP-89 bacterium
GCGGGTCTGATGGATGGTGCTCCTGTGTGCCTTTGCGGTTACCTCGGCCTGTTGGTGCAGCTTGACAGCGGCGTCCAGGGAGGCTTGAGCTGTATCATGCTGGGTCTTTGCCCGTTCGAAACGATCCCTGGAAATAACCTCTTTGGCGATGAGGTTCTCGGCTCTCTTAAGATCGATTCCGGCCTGGTCCATGGCGGCCTGTCTGACCCGGATCTCGGCCTCTCTGACCTGGACCATGGCCGCAAGTTCAGCCCTGGAAGATTTTGCCCTTTCGAGCACCGCTTTGGCAGCGGAAACCCTGCTCTTCTGGGCTTCAATCATGGCCTCCAGCTCGAAAAGTTTTTGGGATTCGGCATGGGCGGCAGCCTCGGTTTCCGCCAACTTCTGGACATAGATACCCTCATCCAGCTCTGCCAGGAGATCACCGGCATGGACACGCTGGTTATTGGTGACATAAATCGAGGTAATGGTTCCCGGCACCCTGGGAGCGATGATGTGTATGGCCCCTTCGACGAAGGCGTCGTCGGTCTTCAGATGGGCACGCGCATAACCACGGTAGAAGTAGCCCGCCACAAGACCGACGATGACTATGGTTCCGAAAATCATAAACGCCCTGCGCTTTTTCCCTTTTCTGTTTTCGGGGGGGCCGTTCATTTCGTTTATTTCGTTCATGCCGCTCATGTTATTCCTCCAGTTTCGCGGATCCATTGTTGACGACTTGCGTATATCCTGCTTGATGGACTTTTGCGAGTCCATCATTGTTCCAGGGTTAACGCTTTTTACCTGCTGTATTCTTCTTCCAGATCTTTCCCCTGGGAATAGAGCACCAGAGCGTTACCCTTCTGCACACCATATAGAGCCATCCAGTAATTCTGTTCCACCTGAGCCAGAAGGGTCACCGCATCCTGAACATCAGTGGCCGCAGCTTCGCCTTCTTCGTACCTGAGCTTCTGGAGCCTCAGGTTCTCCCGTGCCTGATCGACTCCCTTGCGTGTCACTTTGAAACGCTCCCGGGCGCTTTGCAGAAGGAGAACCGCGTTTTCAACCTCGAGCCTGATGGAATCACGCATTTTCGCTTCCTCGAGAAGCAGGGAATTAAGCTCTGCGTTTGCCCGGCCCACCGCCGCCTTGGTCTCGCCGCCTGAATAGATGTTCATGGATAATCCGGCAGTGAGGTTCCAGTTTTCCTCATGGACCATGTACTGGTTCTCGGTGTAATCGTAACCGCCGTTGAGATAGAGCCTGGGATAGGATTCGGCGCGAAAGGATTTAATGCGGGCATTTTCAGCCTCAATGCGGGACCGGATCACCTGAAGCTCTGTGCGGGAGTTCTCGGCAGATCTCCAGGCGCTGTCGACATCAGTATCAGGGACGATCTCGGGGATGGTTCCCTCCTCGATCTTCACTTCGCTGGAGAGGGGTCTGAGGAGAAGGGTGTTTATTCGCGCTGCCAGCAGGGCCCGGTTGTTTTCGGCCGAGACCCTCCTTTGCTTCGCGTCGGAGGCGAGAACCTCCGCCTGAAGAACGTCGCTCACTGTCACCAGGCCCTCACTGTACATCTCCCTGGTGTCGGCAAGATGAGCGTCAAACTGCTTCACTTCCTCTTTGGCCACATCGAGGAGCCTTTCGGACTCCAGCAGGGTGATGAAGTTCAGGAGGAAGTCACGCACAACCAGGTTCTTTACGAGAGAGGTGTTCAGGCTTTTCGATTGGGCAGAAAATCTGGCCGCGTCCACCGAGGATCCGGTTTTCCCAAAATCGTAGATGAGCTGACGAACGACAAGCCCGTAGGAGAGGGATGCCTTGTCCGCAATGGGGGCCGTGGCGCCTACGCCAAAGTTCGCTTCGGGTTGATAGGCCAGCCAGGTATGATCAGCATAGATGTCAACTTCGGGCAGAAGCTTTGAACGTGAAAGCGATACGGTCTGTTCGGCCGCCACCTGTTTCATTTCGGCTATCTTCACCTCCCATCCTTCAGAGGCGATAATGGCCAGACCCTCCTGGAGGGTCAGAGCGTGGCAGGGTATTCCCACCCAGCCTGCCAACAGCAGGACCAACAGGAATGTTACTATTGGACGATACATGGTTTACCTCTCTTGGTTTTTTGTACAAAGTACAAAAAATAGTTTCTAGATCTGGTTCTGGTGTCTAGTCTGAAATCTAGAAACTAGAACTAGACTCTAGACACAGAATTTCTACTCCTTCTCAATAAGAATCCCATTCAAAAAGACATCCACATACTGTCTAACTGTTGCATCAAGTTCTTCAGGCGTGAT
>JALGZU010000564.1 GCA_025774735.1 candidate division LCP-89 bacterium
CACTCTGGGGGATTCCTCGGAATCGACTGGCTCGGACGTTGTTACCGCTGGGATCTCTGAAAAAACCGGAAGTGCGAAAACTGGCTGGATCACTGAATTTGAAATCGGCAGAAACTCCCGACAGCCAGGAGATCTGCTTCGTACCGGATGGGCACTACACCGATCTTCTGAAAGCCTGGCGCCCTGGTTTCTTCGCTGAACTGGATGATGGGGAGTTCATTTCCGAAGAGAACGACCGCCTCGAGAAGATCGGGAAACATCCCGGCTACCCATTCTACACGGTCGGTCAGAGGCGCGGATTGGGCGGGGGATTTGCGGAACCAAGGTACGTTGTGAAGGTCGACGCTGAAGCCAACCGGGTGACAATCGGTCCGCGCGAGCGGCTGTTTTCCAGGGCGTTTATAGTTGATCAGGTAAACTGGTTGATTCCCGATCCCGATACTGAGGTGAGGGTTCACGTACAGATCCGTTATAATTCAAGCGCCCAACCAGCCACCATTTTCACAAAGGAAACTGAAGGGGACAACCGGGGCGTAGCATACACCGTCCGGTACGACGAGCGAATCGAGGCGATTACTCCGGGGCAATCCGCCGTTTTTTTCCTCGATAATGTGCGCGTAACTGGCGGCGGACGGATTAAAACGGTTTTAAGCGATTGAAAATTCCGATTCATAAGAACTGAGGGTCTCTCGGTGAGGGATATACAATGAAAAAAGTGACAACGGCTGCACTGAAAGAGATGAAGCGGCGTGACGAGAAAATAGCGGCCCTGACCGCCTACGACGCCACCTTTGCATCTCTTCAGGATAAGGCCGGGATCGACGTGATCCTGGTGGGTGATTCGGCCGCCATGGTGATCGCCGGGGAGGAGACGACCCTGGCGGCGACCATGGAGCAGATGCTCTATCACACGCGCTGTGTGAAGAGGGGCGTCGAGCGAGCGCTTCTTGTCGCCGACATGCCCTTTCTCTCCTTCCAGGTTTCCCCCGAAAAGGCACTAATCAACGCGGGACGTTTTCTCGCCGAGTCGGGGGCTGAAGCTGTTAAGCTCGAAGGCGGACAACGCATTCTCGAAACCGTGAAACGTCTGGTGGATGCCGGTATACCCGTCATGGGGCATTTAGGCCTGACTCCTCAATCGATTCACAGCTTCGGGGGGTGGGGCGTGCGGGCGAAGAAACCGAAGGAAGCCGAACAATTGTTGGAAGATGCGGTGGGTCTGGAAAACGCCGGGGCGTTTTCTATCGTCCTGGAGAAGATTCCTGCACTGCTTGCTGCGGATGTGAGCCGCACTTTGAAGATTCCCACCATTGGTATCGGTTCAGGGCCTGACTGCGACGGTCAGATTCTGGTCAACTACGATATGCTGGGTCTCTACGAGCAACTCTGCTTGAAATTCGTGCGTCAATACCGGAAGCTGGGAAGCGAAGTACGCGATGCCGTAAAGGCTTACGTCGATGATGTCCGGCGGGGAGATTTCCCGTCCAGTGAAGAGAGCTACTATACCGAATCGAAGACCGATGAAAATCTACCACACTATCCCCGAGCTCAGAAAACACGTTAACGACCTCAGGAAAGAGGGTAAGCGAATCGGTCTCGTTCCTACCATGGGATTTCTGCACGAGGGGCACCTTTCCCTGATTGACCGGATTAAATCTCTTTGCGATCATGTCATCGTCTCGATTTACGTTAACCCGAAGCAATTCGGTCCCGGCGAGGATCTCGATAAATATCCCCGCGATTTTGCAAATGATGAAAAGATGCTGGGCGAGCGGGGTACCGATGCGATTTTTTACCCCGACACCGAAGAGATCTATCCGGATGGTTATCTGACAACCGTGCATGTGTCGGATCTCGGCGAGGTACTCTGTGGACGCAGCCGCCCGACTCATTTCGACGGTGTCACCACGATCGTTACCAAGCTCTTTCTGATCACCAAGTGCGATGTCGCATCGTTCGGTCAGAAGGATTATCAGCAGGCCTTGATTATTCGGCGCATGGGGGAGGATCTGAATTTCGATCTGGATATTTTAGTCTGTCCTATCGTGCGCGAAGCGGATGGTGTGGCCATGAGTTCCCGAAATACTTACCTTACCGCCAACGAACGGGAGAGGGCCACCTGTCTGATAAATGCTCTCGAGAAGGCGCGCAGACTATTCGCCGTCGGTGAAGAACACGCGGCTCGCCTGCGAGACGAGATGGTACAAGCCATCCTCACCACTCCGGATGTGCGGATCGACTACATAGAGGTTGTCGATGCAGAGACCCTGCAA
>JALGZU010000100.1 GCA_025774735.1 candidate division LCP-89 bacterium
ATGCAAGATCTGCCACAAAGGCGAAGCAAAGGGCAACATCTACGAGATCTGGGAAGCTTCCAGGCATGCTCACGCCTATGAGACTCTCGTTGAGAAGGGCGAACAGGAAAATCCGGAGTGTCTGGGCTGCCACGTGACCGGGCATGACCAGCCGACAGGCTACGGCGCCGAAGGCGTGGAAAGTGACAAACTCGCCGGTGTCGGTTGCGAAGCCTGTCACGGACCGGGATCCGATTACCGGAAAATGTCCATCATGAAGGATAGAGAACAGGCTGTCGCAGCGGGTTTGCAGTTCCCGACCGAGGCTGAATGCGTTGCCTGTCACAACGAAAAGAGCCCCACGTACAAGGAATTCAACTTCGAAGAGTTCTACAAGAAGATCGAACACAAGATACCTGAAGCAACCGAAGAATAGACCAAACTTTCATCCCCCCCCTCGTACGCTGCACACCGATGTGAGGGGGGATTTTATAAATTGTCGTCGAATTCTTGTTGTTTTCTTTTAAAACATCTCACTTCGCATAATCAGCGCACGACGATTTCACTTAACGCAGCACGGGAAGAACGCTCACCGAGGAGACAGGTTGTGACGGACGGAAACACCGATCCCGGCCGCAGAAAATTTGTGAATTTACTCTTAGGCGGCACGGGGCTGGCTGGACTGGGGATTTTTCTCTATCCCCTCATCCGCTACTTAATCCCGCCTAAATTACCCGAAGCCAACATCACTGCGTTAAAGGTTGCCAGTGAGGCGGACGTGGCGCCCAATACATCCTTAATGTTCAAGTTTGGCCGCCACCCGGGCATCCTGATCCGGACCCCCGATGGCGATTTCAAAGCGTTTATCGCCAAATGCACCCATCTGGACTGTACGGTGCAACTTCGGGCGGACTGGGGCATCATCTGGTGTGCTTGTCATAACGGCCGCTACGATCTGAACGGGATCAACATTTCCGGTCCGCCCCCCCGGCCACTGACTCCCTTCGAAGTCAAGATCATGGATGGCGATGTTTACGTTTCAGAGATGGAGGCTTGATGGCGGAAGGTAAGAAGACTCAGAACCGCCTGCTCCAATGGGTACAGAGCCGTTTTGATTTCGGCCCCTTTGTCGAACTCGCCACCAAGAAAGATGTACCCGTCCACAGCCACACGGTCTGGTATTTCTTCGGCGGGTTGGCCATGTTTCTCTTCTTCGTCCAGGTCTTCACCGGTATTCTGCTACTCCTCTACTACCGCCCGGGTGCTGATTCCGCCTTCGAAAGCGTGCAGTTCATCGTCACCCAAGTAAAGTTCGGCTGGCTCATTCGGTCCCTCCATTCCTGGTCAGCCAACCTGATGGTCCTAGCCGTCTTCATCCACATGTTCTCGAACTTTTTTACCCAGGCTTACCGGTTTCCTCGGGAGACATCCTGGCTCACCGGCATGGGTCTGTTCGGTTTGACACTTGGATTCGGTTTCTCCGGCTATCTCCTGCCCTGGAACGAGCTGGCCTTCTTCGCCACCAAGGTTGGCACGGACATCGCTGGCGTGGTCCCCATTATCGGCAAACCGCTCTTGATCTTTCTAAGGGGAGGTGAAGACGTCACCGGAGCCACCTTGACCCGGTTCTTTGGGATTCACGTCGCCGTCCTCCCGCTGCTGACCCTTGGCCTGATGAGTTTCCACCTCCTGTGCGTGCAGATTCAGGGAATGTCCGAACCGGTTTCGCACGCCTCAGAACCCGCCGAGAAGAAACGCAGCATGCTCTTCTTCCCCAATTTCATCCTGCGCGACGCCATGGTCTGGCTGTTCAGTCTCATCCTTATAATCGGATTGTCGGTCTTTTTCCCCTGGGAGCTGGGCAATAAAGCCGATCTCCTGGCACCGGCTCCCGAAGGCATCCTTCCGGAGTGGTATTTCATGTTCATGTTCCAAACCCTGAAGATGATCCCGGGGCATGTTCTGTTCATCGAGGGTGAACTTCTGGGTGTACTCGGCTTCGGCTTCGTGGGGCTTTTATGGGCCCTGGTACCGTTCCTGGACAAAAGCGGCAATAGGAATCAGACCAATCCTGCCTTCAGATTCATAGGAATCCTGGGTGTGATCTACATCATTGCATTGACCATCATCGGTTATATATCTTAGGAGTGAAAATACAATATGGTATTTAATAATAGAATACTGTTTTATATTTTCGCTATCTGGGTCGGCCTTCTGCCACTGCAGGCAGGCCTATCCCAGAATTCCTGCATCGAGTGTCACCAGGAACTGGAGGGTGAGTTGCTGCAGCCCGTAATCGACCTGAACAGGGATGACATCCACGCCAGCCGGGAGTTGCACTGCGACGCCTGTCACGGCGGTGATGCCACATCTGACGATCCTGAGATCGCCATGAGCCCGCGGCGCGGTTTCATCGGCGTGCCGACGGCGCGGCAGATCCCGAATGTCTGCGGACGCTGCCACGCCGATCCCGAATTCATGCGTGATTACACGGTAACGCTACCCACGGACCAGTTGAGTAAATACTGGACCAGCAAGCACGGTATCGCTCTCAATCAGGGTATCACTGTTACTGCCACCTGCGTGAGCTGCCACGGTAATCACGGCGTTTACCCCGCCACCAGTCCGAAATCGTCGGTTTGGCCGGAAGCTGTCCCTAAAACGTGCAACGTCTGTCACGGGGATGCCAGCCTGATGAGGCAGTTCCGACTCCCGACGAACATCTATGATGAATACGCTGCCAGCGTACACGGAAAAGCGCTTCTAGAGCGCGGTGACCGGGGCGCGCCTGCCTGCAACGACTGCCACGGCAATCACGGCGCTACACCACCAGGGGTGAAAACGGTGGCACAGGTTTGCCGCGAATGCCACCTCAACTACGCTGAATATTATCTGAGCAGCCCCCACCATACAGCATTCGCAGAGATGGGATTTTCCGAATGCGTTGAATGCCACAATAACCACTACATCGAACTGCCCACCGACGCCTGGCTCGGTATCGGTGAAAACTCGAACTGCGGGTTGTGCCACATCCCCGACGAGGAAGACCATGGGTACCAGGTTGCTGTAGCATTCAAAACGATGATCGATTCTCTGAGGGTGCAATACGAGAGCGCCATCGAACTGGTTCACACGGCCGAAGCGAAGGGTGTGGAGGTTTCCGACGCAACATTCGCTCTGAACGACATTCACGACACCCTGGTCAAATCGAGAACCCTGATCCATACTTTCAACGAGGATTCGGTGCGGGCGGTCGCGGTTCAGGGGCTGGCCGCCGCCGAAGCCACCATTCTGGTCGGACAGCAGGCTCACGCCGAATTCCGTTCGCGCTACTGGTTCTGGATCATTTCAAGCATCGTGATCCTGGTGCTTATACTGGCAATTTACTTGAAACTAAAGGAGATCGAACGATAACGCCCCTGCTTCACCAGGGGGCGTCTTCCGCCTTCATTATCCACCCTTACTTGCTACCACTTGATTCACGCGTTCCGTCCCTGCGGACGGAACACTCTTGAAATCCATTCCAAAACACGCGGTATTCCCGTTCGTGCCACATACCCGGTCTACAAGGTGCAAACGGGCCTGTTCTTGATGAAGCTGCCGGCATGCATGTGCCACCCGAGTCGGGGTAGCATGGGTCTTCTCGAGAACTGCGCGCGGATGACCGGCGAGACCGTATGCCGACGGTCAGACCGAACCGCAGCTGATTGTGAGCGGCGCTGAAATGGGGGATGTGCCTTCAGCCCGCTCCCGACACGTATGATGGGGGGGGAGATGAATCGGATGGTTTTGTCGTATGTACTCGGGCTATTCATGGCCCTGGAGGTTCCCGTTTGGGGTCAGAATCCAGTCACTACTGGACTGATGCTCCTGGGGGACCAGTACGAAGAATTTGGATACAGCATCGAATGCACTGAAGACGGCGGTACCATCATTGCCGGGATAACTGCCTCCTACGGGTCGGGAGAACGCGACGCCTGTCTGATCAAACTGGACAGCGATGGCGAGGTACTGTGGGATCAGGCCTTTGGCGGGACCGGCGACGAAACGGCTCGTCACGCCCTGCAGACGGATGACGGGGATTATATCCTCACGGGAACCCGTGATGTGGATTGTGACGGCGAATCCGATCTCTACCTCATCAGAACTGATGCTCAAGGAAATCAGCTCTGGTCGCACACCTTTGGAGGCGAAGGGGACGATTCCGGCAATAGCCTCCTACAGTGCCCGGATGGGGGATTCCTGATTGCCGGGCGAACGGCGTCGTTCGGAGCCGGCGGATACGATCTCTGGCTTATCAAGACCGACCCCGACGGCGGGGAGATCTGGAGCGCCACTTATGGCGGCCCGGAAGATGATCTCGGGTACATGATCCAGCCCACGACCGATGGCGGTTATGTCGTAGCCGGGTATACGGAATCGTTTGGAAACGGCCAGGCGGATATCTGGCTCGTCAAGACGGATGCATCCGGGGAAGAACTTTGGACCGCCACCTTCGGCGGCACCAGCAACGATTTCGGCGCTTGCGTAAAGCCAACTGATGACGGCGGTTACGTTATCGTCGGGGAGACACACTCCTTCGGGAGTGGAGGCGACGTCTGGCTAATCAAGACGGATGCCGGGGGGAACACGCTCTGGCAGACCACCTTCGGGGGCGTGCAACTCGACGGCGGCTACCCTGGAGTCTGCGTCACTGACGGCGGTTACGTCCTCTGTGGTTGGACTAAATCCTACGGCAAAGGGGACGCCGACGTCTGGGTGATCCGAACGGATGCCAGCGGTCAGGTGATCTGGGATGAGACGTACGGCGGGGCCGGAGATGATCGGGGATTGGGCATCCAGGAAGTCTCTGCAGGAAAGTTTATCATTACGGGATACTCGTGGGTGTCTGACGAGTCAGGCTACGACCTGCTGGTTTTGCAGGTCGATGAGGAAGGTACCGGCACCCCTGTATGTGATCCGTCGATCCAGCCTGATACTTATCAGCTGCACCCTCCCTATCCTAACCCCTTCAACGACCAGACCAGAATAACGTTCGAACTGCCCAGAACATCCGCAGTGAGCCTCGTGGTTTACGATATCGGGGGAAGACAGGTGGCGGAACTCGCCAACGGACTCTATGCGGCAGGCGTTTACAGCATTCCTTACCAACCGAAAAATCTGTCATCGGGGATCTATTTGCTGCGGTTGCAAACCGGCGAACGAGCTATCACACAACGCTTCGTCCTGCTTCGCTAAAGGCGGCCGATCCACCGGCTGGTCAGCTCTGGAGTTACTTCTGCAGTACTGCGAAAAGGAGAGGCAAGTATCCCGGATTCAATTCAACAGCTTCGTGTCACTCGCCGGGATGGCGGTCGAAGTGCGGATTGAATCAAAGGGAGGAGTGGACATTAAGGAAGGATGATCAGTTGGTCTTAGGGGGAGCCTCCTTCAGAAAATCCGCGATGGACTCATCCATAACTGCTTCATTGTAAGAATAATCGCTCTCATCACTTTCTTCGCTGCCAAAACGGTACTCCAAGATCTCATCACTCTCTGTGTTTTTTTCCTTCAGCACGATTCTAACCTCCTGTTGGGTTTTCATGCCTGAAGCGCAAAACGAATGCCAATTTAATTTGATCGATCTGTAAGCTTAAAAAGTCCCACCTTAAAGTGTGATACGGTAAATCACCGGCGAATATTGGCCTCACAAAAAACTTTCCGAGTATTTCTCTCAGGAAACACGGTTAACTAATCTCACGAATACCGAAATGCAAAAAAAAGCACTTGACTGGCATTCAAAAAAGTGTTAAATTTTTCTTGAACTTATTGCTGAACCCCAAAGTTGACGCGAACAGCTCGTTACAAACCCAATAAATCACCCCACTGTTGATGGAAATAGACCGGTATAATCCCGTTAGTCCTGACTCTCTCCCTTAATAATTCCACTCCGGGTCATCCATAACGTGTTGTGATTTTTTATTACCCATTTCACCAGCAACTAGGCAAAAAGTTCCAACACCCGTTTAAGAATCTTTAATAAATCGCTCTAAATCCATCCCCAGATACCGGCGATCTCTGGCGAGTTAAAACCTTCACCGGAGGCTTGGAGGTAGCATCATGGCGCTTATGCACCGTACCGATTTACTGACTGCAGCGATACTGACCTGCATCTGTCTCTCCCTGTGCGCACCATCAGCTCTGGCAGGCAACGGGAAGATATCAGGTTATGTATACGATGAGGATTCGAAAGAGCCCATTATGGGTGCGAACGTGGTTTTGGAAGGGACGCCACAGGGCGCAGCCACGGACCTCGACGGGTTCTTCATGATTGTCAACGTCACTCCCGGGCGTTACGATGTAGTGGTTACAACCGTGGGGTACACTCCCTACAAGCAGATCGAAGTCCTGGTACAGAGTGACCTCAACACCAAGCTCGAGTTTCTCATGCAGGCTGAAATCCTGGACGCCGCCGGCATAGTGACGGTAGTGTATGAGAAACCGCTCGTCGTCCTGGATCAGACTTCGAACGCGCGCGTCATGAGCGGTGAGGATCTCTCCAGGCTGGTCGTGGACGATATCACCGACGTCATCAGCCGCCAGACCGGGTTCACGATCGACGCGGAGGGCAATATCCACGCTCGCGGAGGCCGATCATCTGAAACCCTGTTCATCGTGGACGGCATGGACGTGCGGGATCCGCTGGTCAACTCCCGGATCGACTTCGACCTGAACAGCATGAACATTGAGGAATTACAGGTGCTGACCGGCGGCTTCAACGCCGAATACGGTAAAGCTCAATCCGCCATCATCAAGGTCACCACCCGCGAAGGCGCCGAGGACCACTATAATGGTCAGATCGAATACTCAACAGACAACCTGGTCGATGAAACCTCCTTCAATACCGACCGCATGGAACTCTCCCTCGGCGGTCCACTTCCGTTTACTCGCGACCTGTTCGGTAAACCCATTACATTTTTCATCTCAGGAAATGCGGAATTATCTGACACCTACACATCGTTTGACCAACTACGTCCTGACAACGATTATCTCGACATGGGAGTAAACCTCCCAGAACGCACCGAGAACGAGTTCTACGGATCCGTGAAACTGGCCTACCAGCTCACCAGCAACAAGAAACTGACGCTGACGGCCAACCAGTACTATAAGAAATGGGATATCTACCCCACCGGTGAGGGCGTGGTCGGAGGCAATTACGGCTGGCAGTATCAATATAATACGGCCAACCGTCCCTGGGCAGAGAACAAGCGCGGCCAGGTCAACCTGAACTTCACGCACCAGCTCAACCAAAAGACCTTCTATGAAATTCAGGTCGGCCGGTTCGAAACTCGCAGTCACGTCTTTCCGGGGGGAGATATGTCCCCGGGTGACATGACCCTCGAGGATGATGCGGAAGACGTCTACAATGCCTACGTCGACCTGGACGGTAACGGCATCATCGATGCGGCTGATTTAGAGCAGCACGTACCTTTTAATGGTTTCGTAGACGCCAATTTAAACGGCCAGTATGACGGTTGGGGGGAAGGCTACGAAGACCTGAACGGTAACGGCTTGTGGGACCAGGGAGAGGACTGGGTGGACCTGAACAGCAACGGCACCTACGATTACGCCGAGCCCTGGATCGACCGCCTCAATCCCGACACCGGCGAAAACAACGTCGGCGTTTATGACTACTGGGACGATTTCACCGACCTGAACGGCAACAACTACTGGGACGGTGACGAGCCCCAGCTGCCCGAGCAGGATTGGAATCAGAACGGCGTGTGGGACGGCGAACGTTTCTGGGACTCCAACGGCGACGGCATCTATCAGGGCGAAGGCGAAGGCTACTACGACGTGAATATGAACGGGGAGATCGACGAGAAGAACAACTTCGGTGACGACGAAGACACTCGGGAACCGTACTGGGACGGTGACTTCTATTACGACACCGGCGAGCCCTTCATTGATACTCCCGACGCATACGGATTTTATAATGGGGTGTGGGATCTCGGCGAAATCTGGTTCGATCTGCCCAGCTCCTATTCCAGCCCCTTCCAGGGCGATTTCAACTATGAAGCGCCGACGCTGAACGGCGTCTACGATGGGCCCAACAGCTACTTCGACGAATACGAGCTCTTCACCAAACCGGCTATTCTCGAATTCGGGTTCGATCCCTCCTGGCCGATCCTCTACACGTACAATCCCAGCACGCACGGCGCCGATTGGCCCTCCAACTCCTGGCTCTATCAACAGGGGTATTCCACCTGGTCAAATTTGAAGGACGTGGCGGAAGGCGAGAACAATTACATGTTCAGAGCCTTCAATCCTCCCAACTTTCGCTACGATGAAGGTGAACCGTTCACGGATTACAACGGCAACGGCGAGTGGGACGGCATCGATTTCTTCCTGAATCCCGGCCAATGGGATCAACTGGCTACCTGGTACGACCGTTCCACCCTGGAATATTCCATGAAGTTCGATTTCACCAGCCAGGTGTCAAAATCGCATGAAATCAAGTCCGGGGTTGAAATAAAATACCGTGAACTGAGCATGGAGAATATCCAGGGACCGGATCAACCCTATACGAATCCCGATGTGCCGCTGCCTCCGGGAAGCCCCTTCGAGGATCGCGGTGACGTGCGCGACTTTTACGACTATTCACCCTGGGAAGGGGCCGCCTACATCCAGGACAAGATGGAATTTGAAGGCTTGATCGTCAACGCCGGCGTTCGCTTTGACTTCATCATCCACGATCCCAACCTGGTCGATAACTCCCAACAAATGGTCGAAGAGGACCAGCCGGGCTCCGTGCTAGCGGAACGCGGCACCTATACGATAGCGCCGCGTCTGGGTATTTCACACCCCATCACCGACCGCTCCAAACTGTATTTCAACTACGGACACTTCTACCAGGCTCCGCAGTATCAATACTTCTTTAAATCCAATACCGAGTACGCTCTGGGCGTTCAGAATCAGATTACCGATGACCTGGTGTTCACCGTTGAAGGGTATTACAAGGACATCTACGGTCTGATCTCGACTATTCCCGAGCAGATCGTGGCAGGGTACACCCTCGACCGATACGTGAACCTGGATTATGGCCGGGTACGCGGCTTTGAAGTCTCCATCGACAACAACTTCTCCCGCAACTTCCTCGTGTCTCTGAAATGGGACTTCTCCTACGCCTTCGGAAAGGCCTCGTCCGCCCTGGCGGCCCAGGAAAACCGCCTCAGTAACGTGCCTGTCAACATGGATGAGCATCCGCTCGGCTGGGATGAGACCCACAAGATCAACATTTTCGGTTCGCTGATATATCAAAAGGGGGAACACCCCTACCTCTTCGGGCTGAAACTGCCCGACAACTGGCTGCTGACCCTCGAGTGGCGCTACGGTTCCGGCGAGCCGTACACCCCCAGCGAATGGACGACCGGCTTGAATCCGAACCAGATCCGGGAAAACAGCGCCCGCTACCCCTGGCATGAGATCACCAACCTGAAGTTCGAAAAGTACTTCACCTTGAAGGGCAACACGCATCTGGTCGCGGGGGTGGCGATCGAAAATCTCTTCGACACGGAAAATGTCAGGGAACTCTACACGGAGACGGGCAATCCCTACGATAGCACCTATCCGGAGCACAACGACGCTGCACTGAGCGAGCCCTTCCCGGGACCGTATAACGTGGGCATTGACTATGACCACAATCCCCGAAATTACGATCCACCGCGCTGGATCATGTTCAGTCTCGGCCTCCAGTTCTAAGGTGTCCGCATAGCAATCGTGGTAAAAACGTCCGGTTAAACCGGAAAAGCAGGAGTAAACTATGAAGGTGAGGATCTTCCTCTGGCTAGTACTCGTATCAGCCCTCATCTGGGCCGGCTGTACGACGGACGAAAACGGGGGACCGAGCGGTCCTGAATATAGCGGAACTCCCCTGTCCTCCGATGACTTACTAACGACCGACTGGAGTGAAAGCCCTTACTGGGTGCAAGAGGACTTGATCATTCCAGAGGGCGAGACAGTGGTCATTCCCCCCGACACGGAGCTGCGCTTCGGTCACGAATACGATAACGAAGGGTCGAAAATCTACTATAAAATGATCGTCAACGGATGCCTCAAGGCGATCGGCACTGAGGACCAAAACATCGTCTTCACGTCTATAGAGGGATCAGTTGGAGCGGGAGATTTCGGCCAGTGGCGTTCCATCATCGTTGACGATGCGGATCACCGGGCTGTCAATCCGGAGGATACCACGATCCTGGAATTCTGCCTCGTTCAGTTCGGAGCCTCGGCGGACACCAATGCCCGCTATCCCCTGCCGGACACCACCATCATTGGTGAAGATACAACCATCGTCGATGATGGCGTTTTAATCCAAGGTGCAATTTTCTGCTGGGAATCCAGCCCCAGCATCCGCAACTGCACCATCCTGAAGAACGGTTATCACGGCATTCTCAGCTACGGCAGCGAGAGCCAGCCCAATATCATCAACACGAACATCTACGAGAATGACGGTGACGGCATCCGCTGTGAACCCGAAGGCGGACGCGGGCAACCTGACGTCTGGTTCACCAACTGCAAAGAGAACAACGGGCGCCAGTTCGGGGACTGCCCTGACGGCATGGGCGACCTGATTACCCTGAATGTCAACCGGGATTCCTGCGATTTCCAGAACAACATCAAGCTGGAGCCCTTCTTCCTTGACTTCGACAATCAGGTCTACGACCTGCACGCCTGTTCGCACCTCATCAATGCGGGCGTCGACACGACCACCATCGGATCGATCCCCTATACGGTGGCCGCAAATGAACTGCGCGGGTTCCTGCAGAAGACGGACGCATTGGAAAACGGCACCTGGTTCGTCTCCTGCAACGCCTTCGTCGACGAAGGTGACAGCCTGATTCTACGAAACGTCGACCTGATCTTCGAAGGCTTTTATGACCTCCAGATCCGGGGCACCCTCCGGGCGGAAAACGTGAACTTCCTCCCCGCAGATCCCGAGGATCCGCTGAACTGGTGGGCGGGTCTGGTCTTCGCCGAGACGGCGGATCCGACCTCGTACGTCGATAGTTGCACGTTCCTCAACGCGTCGACGACCATCAAAGAAGATCCTTTTGGCGGAGCGATCACCATCTACAACATCTCCCCGACCATCACGGGCAACACCTTTACCAATAATGAATATACCGCCGTCACCTGCCTGAATGGAGCCCAGCCCGAAATCAGCTGGAATATGGTGGATGGATTCGGAGAGGCGGCGATCTACTGCCACGGCAACTCCCATCCCAACATCCATCACAACGTTCTCCGCAATGGAGACGGGTACGGCATCTGGTGCAATTTCTTCTCCTCGCCGACGATTCAGTTTAACGTTATCTGCGACAATTCGGTCAACGGCATCAAGTGCATCCAGCTCTCGGCGCCGTGGATCGAATACAACTCCATCGTTGGGAACTCTTATTCGGGCATTTATTGCTATCAGCAGTCCAACCCGACCATCAAGAATTGCATCATCGCTTTCAACGGATCGACGCAAACCTGGCTGGAGAACTTTGGCAACGGCATCAAGGTCGAAGGCTCCTCGTTCCCGGTGGTAACCTACAACGACGTCTATCAACCTGAAGGCCAGGGGTCTGCCTACGGCGGTAACATCACACCGGATGTAACCAACATCAGCGAAGATCCCGGCTTCCTCGATCTCGAAGGCCGAGATTTTCACGTAGATTACGATAATTCCACGTCCCCCTGTCTCACCGCCGGTTCCGATGGCGGTGAAATCGGAGCTTACGGCCAGGGTGACTGGGAACTGTAAGCATAAATAAAACCGGATTTAGCAGGCTCGAAACGAGTCCAAAACTTACGAATCAAAGGGCATAAAAGGTGCCGTCCTGAAGGGAGAAAGCTCTCCCTACTTGGAGGTTGACGAATATGATTAGGAAACGGATTTCCTTCGGTCTGATGATCGGTCTCATTACTCTGGTCACCGCAGCCGCGGCGCGCGACGACGAGTCTATTTTCCAGCCCCCTACGACCGCCATCGCCAATATCGCCCGCTACAACCGGACGCATCGCAAGGGCAACATCTGGCTGACCATTACCAACTGGGGTTTCTTCGGAAATTACGGCCCCGGTGACACGGATGCCATGGAAGATCCCGAATTTCCGGGGACCTGGGCGCCTCAAACTCGGAAGTGCAGTATCTCTTTATGGGAGCCATTTGGGTCGGAGCCCTGGTGGAAGAGGCCGGCTTCTATTTCCCCCGCATCTCGGTTGGATCGGAGGGATGGACCGGTCCCGGGAATAACAATTTCGAGTTGGAGCCCGGTGAAATCGGCGGAACTCCCCAGGAAGAACACGGCATCCGCGAACGCAGCACCATCCAGAATTCGTACAACCGGCTGGGCGAATACGTATACGATGAAAATGCAATCGCCGAGCAGGACTTTATCGCCGTCTATTCGGACACACTCGATGAATACTTCTGGACAGGCACCGACATCTTCGACGGTCCCCATTTCCCTCTGGGCGTGCGGGTGACGCAAAAATCCTATTCGTGGTCCTACAATTACGCTCAGGATTTCATCCTGATCGACTATGAATTCGAGAACATCGCCAGCAACTTCCTGCGGGACTTTTATATCGGCCTCTACGTCGATGCCGACGTCGGCGCCGAATTCGAAAGCCAGTGGCATACGGATGACATCTGCGGCTTCCAGCGCTGGTACTACTACGAACGCACCCTCCCGGACGGCTCCACAGTGCCGGACTCCCTGATCATCAACACCGCCTGGATCGCCGACAACGACGGGCGTCCACCCACAACCGGCTCGGGGAACGATTACTCCTGTCCAGACGTGACCGGGGTGCGCGTGGTCCGGGCTCCGAATCCGAGGCTGGAAACCTCCTTTAACTGGTGGATATCGAACTCAAATCCCGACCTGGATTTCGGGCCGTCCTGGGCGGAAGACGGATCCGAGGGTAACTGGACGGCGACCTACGGCACCCCCAACGGTGACGCCCGCAAGTACTTCGTCATGTCCAACGGCGAATTCGACTACGACCAGGTTTACGTCGCCGATGATGATTGGATCATAGATCACCCACAGATCACATACGACGAAGACAGCGTAGAAACGGAACACCCCTGGAAGATTGAAGAATATTCCGAAGCGGGCGACCTGGCCAATGGATACGATACCCGCTACCTGCTCTCCTGGGGCCCCCTGGGCATCCGCGACCATCAGAATCCCACCACCGGGGAATGGGTCTACCGGCTCAATCCGGGCGAAAAGTTCCACATGACCATGGCTTACGTGGCCGGCGCCAACTTCCATACTCCCGACGCTTCACAGGGCGACCTGAGCGGGTCCAATGTGCCCGATCCCAGCATCTACAATTTCGCCAACCTGCAGCACAACGCCGCCTGGGCGGCCCGGGTGTATGACAACGACATGGTGGATACCAACGGGGACGGCTGGTACGGAGAGGACGTTGGCGAAGATATGAAATATGCAGAAAATGTCGGGGACTCCGTGGTCTATTTCGGTGACTTCTATGGGTTTTACGAGGGCCCGGATCTTGATGGAACGGAGAGGAACGGCAAGCTGGACCAGTTCGAGGATGAGATACCGCGCCCGGAATTTGCCTATGATCCGCGTTACGGCGACCTGAACATCGGCTATACCCAGTACAACAACATCCTCGATCCCGGCGACGGCATCCCGGACTTCAAAGGCCCGCCGCCGCCGCCCATCCCGGAGCTGTTCTTCGAACTCACGGAATCCGAAGTGCTGCTCCGCTGGAAGGACAACGCTGAGGATCCCAGCTACTTCGATCCTTTCTCGCACGTTCAGGACTTCGAAGGCTACCGCATCTACGTCTCCAACACGGGCCTGGAATACGATTACCAGCTTCTGGCAGAATTCGACCTCGTCAACTTCGCCTACTACAGCATCAACGATTCGCTGGCCACCATTCCCAACGCCCAGACGAACGGCGCGGCCACGATCGACACTCTGGGAGACGGTTTAACCTACTACCGCAAACCCGTCAATACCAATACCGGCCTGGGCGCCATCAACGAGACGGATTCTACCTATGTCTACGTCATTCAGAATGCCCATCCGCTTTTCCCGCGGTACTATGCAGTATCCGCATTTGACTTCGGCGATCCCAGTTCGGGAACCGAACCACTGGAGACGGCCCGAAACGCCAACCGTATCTACGTTGCGCCTTCCGGCAGTCCCACTAACAAGGTTTCGGTCGTACCGAATCCTTATCGAGCCTACGAAGACTATACTCAGGCCTACATAGAGACGAGCCCCGGCTCCGGACTCTCCTGGGAAAACCAGGACGACGGAACTCCCGAATACTTCCCCCAGACCGACCGGCGCCTGGAATTCATCAACCTGCCCAGCCAATGCCTGATCCGCATCTA
>JALGZU010000565.1 GCA_025774735.1 candidate division LCP-89 bacterium
GTGATCTCCCGGCCCCGCTCCGCCGGCAGGCAATGCAGGACGATATGTTTTGGGTGAGCATGCTTCAGGAGTTCGGCGTTCGCCTGGAATTTACTCAGCACCTTAGCGCGCTTTTCGGCCAATTGCTTCTCCCCCATCGACGCCCAGACGTCGGTGTAGATCACGTGCGCCCCGCTGACCGCCTCAACGGGATCGTAAACGACATTCACGGTGGACAATCCCTCATCCTGGGCTGTTTTCACTAATTCCATGTCCGGCTGGGTCTCTTCGGACGTTCCGATGGTCAGGTGCAACTTCACCCGACGAGCAGCGTTGATCCAGGAGTTGGCCACGTTGTTCCCGTCTCCCAGAAAGGCGACTTTCACGCCCTCGATCTGCCCCAGTCTTTCCTGAACGGTCATCAGATCACCCATAACCTGACAGGGGTGGGTGAAATCGGTCAGGGCATTGATCACCGGTATCCCGGCGTGTTGTGCCAGTTTGACGACGTCATCATGCGAAAAAGTGCGGATCACGATCATGCCCAGGTAGCGGGATAGCACCCGGGCCGCGTCCTCGATCGTCTCCCTCTTGCCCAGGTCGATCTCATCCTTGGTGATATATAGCGAATGGCCGCCCAGTTCGTGAATACCCGTCTCAAAACTCATGCGGGTTCGCAGGGAGGGTTTGTGAAAAATACACCCGACCGTCATCCCATCGAGCGGTGCAGTCCTCTGCCCGGTCTGACGCATGCGTTTCATCTCGATCCCGAAGCGGATCATGCGGGACATCTCGTCGCCGCTGAGGTCGGGGATTACCAGGAAATCACGCTTCATATTGTTATCCTTAAGCTTTGTATTTATTTATCTTAAATACTCCAAAAATCTCTATTGCTCACGGCACTAATCTCCCCAAAAAGTACGCGTTGTGGAGGTTTAAAACAAGCGAAAAATCGCATTTTCGTGAAGAGATGAAAACCAAGCCATGTGCCGCTATTCTACCAGCATGATCACGAGATCCATAACGTTGGTCAGGGTTGGGCCCGTCTTAACGTGATCGTCGAGGGCAGCAAAAAGCGGGTAGGAATCGTTGTTGCTCAGGAAAGACCCGGCAGCAATTCCCAACTGAGCGGCGCGGGACACAGTGGATCCGTCAACCAAGGCTCCCGCGGCATCGGTGGGGCCGTCGGCGCCATCGCTTCCTGCCGAGAGCAGAAGGCATCCCTCGACACCCTCAAGCTCCATCCCTGCGGACAGAGCCAGCTCCTGATTGCGGCCACCCTTACCACCTCCATGAACCGTGACGGTGGTCTCTCCACCTGCCAGCAAGCAGAGCGGCCGTCCGGATGAACGTCTCACCGTCTTCATCAGCCATGCCAGGTTACGTCCCGTCTGAGCCGCCTCCCCCTGCATCCGACTGGTCAGGATAATGGCACGATAACCCTGCTCTTCTGCGGCCTTTTTGGCTGCTCCGAGCATATCCCGGTTGCTCCCGATCAACTCGAAATGAGAGTTTTGAAACCGAGCGTCATCTGTTTTCGGGGTCTCAGTGTATCTACCCTCACTTCCGGCTGTCAATCGCTCAAGAATGGCTCGCGGGAGTTTTCCTTCCAGTGAATACTTCGACACGACTTCCCAGGCATCACCGAAAGTTGTATCATCCGAAACCGTGGGCCCCGAAGCGATGGTGGAGGGATCGTCTCCCACAACGTCGGAAACAGCCAGGGTTAGAACCCGGGCAGGTGCAGCGGTCGTTAACAACTGCCCCCCTTTACTCCGGGAGAGATGCTTGCGCACTGCGTTGATTTCTCGGATTTCAGCACCGCAATTCAGCAGTACAGAGGTGGTTTGCTGTAAATCTCGCAACGATATCCCCTCGGCAGGAAGCTCGAGCAGCGCTGATCCTCCTCCCGTGATCAAAACGATAGCGGCATCATCACGGTTAAGATCGCGCAGAAGGTGTATTATATTCGCCGTCGCGTCCAAGCCGCGTTGATCCGGGATGGGATGTCCGGCTTCGACAAGTTCGATTCTTTTCAGCGGTAGTCCGGCCCCGTCGTTGACGATGACCACTCCCCCCCACAGGCGTTCACCCAGAATGGAATCCAAAGCTTCAGCCATTGGGGCTGCACCTTTGCCCGCACCCACGATAACCAGCCGTCCAATCCCATCCAGATCGATTTGGTCATTGATGACGCGCAAAACGGATCCTTCCAAGCTTACTGCGTGACGTACCAAGTCGCCCGGGGCAACCGCTTTCAAAGCCTGTTTGAAAATCGCTCGCACATGATC
>JALGZU010000101.1 GCA_025774735.1 candidate division LCP-89 bacterium
TTCGACAAGGACAATTTCTGGGAGATGGCCGAGGTCGGCCCCTGCGGTCCCTGCAGCGAGATCCACATGGACTTGGGACCGGGAACGTGTCCTCTGGAAGGACAAGAGGGGCATAGATGCGAAGTCAACGCCCCCGGCTGCGGCCGCTTCGTGGAGTTGTGGAACCTGGTCTTCATCCAGTTCAACCGGGATGAAGCAGGCGAGCTGCACGAACTGCCCGCCAAGCACGTGGATACGGGGGCGGGATTCGAACGCATCTGTGCGGTTCTGCAGGGGGCAACCTCCAATTACGGCACGGATCTATTTCAACCTCTCATCAGCCGGATTGCGGAGATCAGCGGCACCCCATACGATATAGGCGAGGGAGGCACCGGGCACCGTGTGGTAGCCGACCACCTCAGATCCATATCCTTCGCCATCGCCGATGGAGCCATGCCGTCCAACGAGGGACGCGGCTACGTCCTGCGGCGCATTTTGAGGCGGGCAGCCCGCTTCGGGCGCACACTGGGGCTGCACCGGGCGTTCATCTATACGCTGGTCGACGATCTGGCCGACGTCATGGGGGAGGCTTTCCCGGAGATCGGAGAGAGGCGGGAACACATAAGCGGGGTCATACGGGGCGAAGAAGAGAGCTTCGGGCGCACGCTAGACCGGGGAATTGAACTATTCTCCGGCCTGGTCGAAAAAATGCAGAAACGGGATGAAACCACCCTTCCCGGCGAAGAGGCGTTCAAGCTGTACGACACCTTTGGCTTCCCGCTGGATTTAACGGAACTGATGGCACGGGAACAGAATCTCAGCGTCGATCTCGCTGGCTTTGAGAAGGCCATGGCGGGGCAAAGGAAGAGAGCACGGCAGAGCGGAAAATTCAATAATCAAGAAGGATTGTACCAGGAGAAAGAAATCGAGAGAACATCCAACTATTCTTCGCCATCAGAATTCATTGGTTATTCCAACATAATGGTTGAGAAATCGTTAGTAACTCGTTTTTCTACGCAGGATGGAAAAATAGCAATCGTACTTAACCAAACTCCTTTCTATGCAGAGGCTGGAGGTCAGGTTGGTGATACAGGTAGAATTTACACTGATAAATGGGAGATGACTGTCCAGGATACTCAGAATATCGGTGAGGATATCGTTCATCTAGGTTTTATTTCAATGGGGACTGATGAATTCGAGTACGATGCAGACAGAATGTTACCCGAACCTGTAGCTGCTGAAGTTGACATACAGCGTAGGCTTCGCATCGCCCGCAACCACACGGCCACGCACCTACTGCAGGCAGCTTTGCGTCAGGTGCTGGGCAAGCACATCAACCAGTCGGGATCGCTGGTGCATCCGGACTACCTCCGGTTCGATTTCACGCATTTCGAGAAGCCGTCCGAAGACGACCTGGACAAGGCGGAGAAAATCGTCAACGAGGTGATCGCCCGATCTTTAGCAGTGGGATGGGAATATACGACTTTCGAGCATGCCAAATCCCGTGGGGCCATGGCTCTTTTCGGGGAAAAATATGACGAAGAGGTGAGGCTGGTAACGATTGACGACGTCTCGGCAGAGCTGTGCGGCGGCACGCACGTATCCAAGACCGACCAGTTGCTGGCATTCACCATCACTTCGGAGTCGGCCGCAGCGGCCGGCATCCGGCGGATCGAGGCCTGGACCGGCGACAGCGCTCTGGAAGCAATGCTGAACAATAAGCGAATGCTTAGATCTCTGCAGGACGTGTTGGCCGCACGCGGGGGCAACGTCCTTGAGAAAGTACAAAAACTTGTCGAAGAACACCGAGTCCTGCTTAAACAGGTCAATCATTTAAAGGAGGCCACCGCGGGTGAAGAAACCGAAGAGCTCATCGCCGCAGCGCAGGAGATTGAGGGCGTCCGGCTGGTTACGGTCCTTTACGATGACCGCAGCATGGACGACTTAAAAACGCTGGGCGACGCTCTAAGAGATAAACAGACCAACCTGGTCGCAGTGCTGGGCTCTTCCCTGGATGGACGCGCTTCCATCGCCGTGATCGTTACGGACGATCTGATTAAGGAGAAGAAGCTGTCCGCCGGAAAACTGGTGAAGGAGATCGGCAAGGCCGCCGGTGGGGGGGGGGGTGGCAGGCATCATTTAGGCACAGCCGGAGCGAAGTCGGCGGAAAAGCTGCCCGAGGCGATCGCTAATGCGGAATCGGTGCTGAAAAAGCACTTGCAATAATACCTGACCGGCACAAGAAGAAAGGCGGACGACAGCGTCCGCCTTTTTTAAAATGTGTAACAATCCGACGTTTTAATCGGCTGAAGTAGTCATCTCGTCAATGAATTCCCGCACACTCCCCCCCAACGCTTCCAAGTCGTATCCCCCTTCCAGAGTCACCACCCAGCGCCCACCGCAGTGATCCTCGGCGATTTGCTTCAGGATAGAAGCTATCTGACGATAACCATCCGTCGTGACACACAATCCGGAGAGTGGATCACTTACGTGGGCATCGAAACCGGCGGAAATCAACAGCATTTCCGGTTTGCGCTCCTGCGCCCAAGGAACGAGCTTTTCATGGAACGCGTCCAGCATATCAGCGTCACCATTGCCCACAGTCAGGGGGACGTTCAGAGTAGCGTCGATTCCTTCACCTGCACCGCGTTCTCCTTCCGCCCCGGTTCCCGGATAGTGGGGCCACTGGTGGACGCTGAAGTAGGATACCCGGGGATCTTCATAGAAAGCGTCCTGCGTGCCGTTGCCGTGATGCACGTCAAAATCGACGATCAAGATTGAACCGATGTCCCTGTTGTCGAGAAGCCACTGAGCTCCGACGGCCACATTGTTGAAAACGCAGAAACCCATTGCTGATGATCTTACCGCATGGTGGCCGGGCGGTCGAACCAGAGCAACCCCTCCGCCCCACTCTCCCTCACAGACCTGTCTGCAGGCCTGTATCACAGCTCCGGCAGCTTTCAGCGCGGCGGGATAGGTTTCTGGCAACAGGTTTCCTTCCAGGGAGGGGTAGATCCCACCGCCGGCTTCGCAATTCTGCCTGATCCAGTCCACATATTCGGGTGAGTGCACCCGCGCGATCTCTTCCGCGGCAGCCTCTTCGGGATCCACCCAGAGGAAGCGGTCATCCTGCCTGAAATCCTCCAGAGCATCCAAAACAGCTTGCAGTCGCCCGGGGTGTTCTGGATGTCCGGGGCCGAGATCGTGCTGGAGAAAGATGGGATCGAAGAGAAGAGCGACCGGTTTCATGGCTTAAGCGCCTCCGGTCTAACGAGGTCAAGATGCTCACCGTCCGTCTCCAGTACGACTGTACCGTCGTGGTCGGTGCGCAGAACGTTCGGACAGTACCGGCTGAGGCGCTGCAGGGTCTTTGCGGAGGGATAGCCCCAATCGTTCGGGCCCACGCAGACTACGACGATATCAGGGTCGACGGCGCTCAGAAATTTGTCAATGTTGCCGAACTTGGAGGCGTGGTGTGAAGCTTTCATAGCCTGGCAACGCAAACCATCCCCATATTGCTTCAAGAGCCAGGATTCCCGTTTTTTGTCGATGTCGGCAGGCAGAAGAATCTTGACATCGCCATAACTGAGCATCAAAGCCATGGAATACCGATTGGCGTCGACCGCCTTCCCGACCACCTCGGATTTATGTGGACTCAGCACTTCTATCTGCAAATTCCCCTCAGAAACGGGGATGTCACCGACGTCCACGACGGATTCCCGCCACTTCTGGGTGTCCATGTAGCACTGGAACACCCGCGCCGATTCCCAATCGTGAACCATGCCGGTATGGTGAACCGTGCCGACATACAGTGAATCCAAGATCAGCGGAATGCCACCGACATGATCTTCGTGATTATGGGTAACGAAGAGGTGCGCGAGGCTGTCGATTCCCAGACTCTGAAGGTAGGACAAAACCACCGATCCATACTGCGCTTTACCTGCATCGATCAGAGCGACACCCGTGCCATCCTCTTCGATCAGGATGGCATCGCCGTGCCCTACGGCGATAAAATGCACACGCAAGGCAGCAGAGCTCACTGCGGACGCGGCCTGCAGCAAAATAACAACCGTCAGGCCGTACAAAACCGTTTTAATCAAGCAGACACTCCTTGAAGGGGACTATAAAATAGCATAATTCTGAAAGAGATGCAAATAAAAATCCGGGTCGACGCCAACCCGGTTCCCAGTGCCTTATCGTGTCAAGGGATTCGTGCCCTAGCGAACATATCCCAGCGATTTCAGCGCTTCAGCGGCTACTTCGTTAATGACCACATCATCATCCGGGGCCACATAGATCCTGGCGACCCACTCCTTAAGTCGCACCATCATGCTATCGGTTACTCCCGGCTGCAACCGGTGCAGGTCAACCGTTTCCGCTGAATCCTTCTCGAGGTTTATCAGCAGTGTATCAAAGGGAAACTTTTCCAGAAAGGCGGAATCGGTATTCACACTCAATATCAACTTGTAGCCACCTTGCAAGAGACTGTAGCATACCCAATCGGACTCGAGGTTTTCGATGGTGGGATTATAATCCTCTATTAATATCGGCCTGTCTTTAACGAGCTCAGCACTCAGCAAGTCGATACCCTCCACGTCTTCGGGAATATACTCACCATAATCGAGAAGATTAAGGACGGTTGGGAAGATATCCACATTCGAGACAGGAGCGTCCATAATGGCAGGGTTGATCCCTTGCGGGTATCTAAGAATCAACGGGATACGGATGACCGGATCGAAGAGGACGGTATGGTGGCCACGGGTGACGTGTTCGCCCAGCGCTTCACCGTGATCGGAAGTCACAACGAGCAGTGTTTTATCGAGCAGCCTCGCATATCGCAGTCCTTCACTGAACCGTCCCAGATGGTGATCCACATAGGCGATCTCGCTGTCGTAAACCGACCGCAAATATTGATAGCTCGCCTCGGTATAACCGGAAAAATAGGTGCTGTCGAAGTTGATTTCACCTCCAAAATCACAGAGACCTTCAACCTGCGCCAGGTTGGGAATCTGGCTCATTTTAACCGCAGCAACGAATTCTGAGAAGAACGGTTCATGCTTCACATAGCTGGCGTGCGGTTCCAGCAAATTCATATAGATGAAGAGGTGCCCCCCTTTCCTCTGGATCCATCTGAAGGTTTCCAGAGCCATGGAGAATGTCGCCCGTGCGCCGTGGTCCCTGAAGACAAACTTATCCACGAGTTTCATCCAGAGCGGATGCACCCACCTGCTGATGTGAACTCCGATATCGCTGTCAAAGCCCCTGGTCAGATCGATGTTTTCACCCGCCAGAGGATTTGAATACATCGCCATGCAGAAATAGCCCCCTCGGCGCAAAATTTCCGTCAACGACACCAGTTGGCCGGGCATGAATGCTTGCCCGTCATTGCCGTGCTGAGAAGGGTATTTCCCGGTGAAAATGCTGATATGTCCCGGGGGAGTCCAGTTGGTCGAACTGAAGGCGTTGGTGCAGAGCAGCCCATCATTAGCGATTTCATCCAGATGGGGAGTCGTCCAGAAGGGATACCCGTTGCAGGAGAGGTGATCTCCGCGCACTGTGTCCAGCACGATCAAGCTGACGTGTGGGATGGGGCTATCATATAATTCGTTGCGCTCGTGCACGATCTGCGCATAATATAGGTCGGAAATAAAGAGCGCAAGGTGCGTGAGAACGATCAGTGACAGGCTCAAGGATATAAGGTGGAAGGACCTCAGTTTAGGCCTCCGGAGGTCCCTGCTGAACAGCCAGAGAGTCAGTGTACCCAGGCAAAGAGTAGTGGCGATAAACAACCAGTGCTGATGCCCGTAATCCAGATCCGAAAGAATGGCAGTGAGCAATAAAATACTTCCAATCAGCCAGCTTGCGAAGAAATCGATAATCAGCTTGCGTTTCGGCTTCCACGGTTTGTTTCGCAGCACCGGAATTGAAAAAATGAGGACCCGTGCACCGTATGAAATAGCCAGAGAGATAAGGCAATAAATAGCCCACGTTTTGAAGAACATTCCCGGCCCGAGCCAGAAAGGACCGCAGGTCAGGAGGATAAAGACAAATTCCTCTGCAGTCAGCAGAGTACCCGCCAATATGGAAGTAAACAGCCAGAGAATCATAGACTTACAGTATAGAAACTAATCGGTGACCAAAGTTTCCCCCACTCCAGTCTGCGAATCGTCACCGAACGCATCGCTGAACCCAACCGGCCGTTCAATCTCGAATTCTTCACGCGCGCTTATTCGACAGTGTAACATGTCTCCCACAACAGAGGCGATAGTATCGTCCCCAACTTCAGGCGCAGATGTCAACCAGCCTTTGAAGCGATAACTGCCGGTGGAAAGCCCGGTTTCCCAGGCCAGCGCCTTCAGTACTCGGGGATGCGACTCAGTCCAGAGATGCAGGGAGATCCAGTCTTCATGGTAGGGATTCTGATCAAGAGCACGCACTTCGATATAGATTGCCGCTTCGATTTCGAGCTGGCCTGTCAAATTCCGGGAATACGATTGATCGGTATAGAATTCGATTGAGGTGATATCACGAGGTACGTTGGGTACGTCGCATGGGGGTGATTCCAGAGCAGATTCGTTTGAAACTACCTTCCTGTCGGATATGATGCCGGAAGCAAAGATCTTCGACTCCAGATCTGCCCTACACCGTACATCGAAGTAGTTTCGGGATAAATCCGGGATTTCATCAAGCGCGTCGAGATAAACTTCGATGCCTCCTCCGGCGATGAAGCAGTTATCCTGGAAAACCGCGTCGCATCCCGCGGTCAGATAAAGGCTGTTCGACCCATCCTGCGCCCGGTTGGAGAGTAGAACATTTTTCTCGAATCGAAGCGGCGCCTGAGTGATTGAATTGGAACCATACAACGCGCCGCCGTGTGAACCGGCGAGACTGTTTTCAATGATATTACCGACGATGCGGGGCGAGCTGAAAGAGCTGTAGAAGACTCCGCCATGTTGATCTGCTTTGTTGCCCTGGAAGGTGTTGTTTTCGATTGCCGGATTTGAATAGAAGAAACAGGCGATGGCTCCCCCCGATTCTTCAGCTTCATTCTCCAGGAAAAGACAGTCGGAGATGCCGGGCGAGGAGAAATCCAAGCAGTAGATGGCACCGCCCCGCCAACTGCGGTTATGGCGCATTATGACGTTCTCTATGCGGGGCGAAGAGCTGCGGCAATGGATCGCACCCCCGCGAGCATTCATATTGGAAGTATAATCCGGATCGCCACCGAATTCAACGATGCAGTATTTCAGAATGGAGGATTGGCTCGAGGATTCCCCTGCAGGTTGCACCGCCTTCTTATCTACATTTTCGAATCGCAGGTTTCCCCAGTCACCTGGTACTGGGTCCGGATTTACGCTGGAGAATAGAACGGGATTTACCAGAGTCCCGACGGCTTGGATCGATCCCCGGATTATGAGACTCGCTCCCGCACCGAACAAGACTTTCGTGCCCGGTCCGAGAGTCAGGGCTGTTCCCGGTGGGATGATGAGATCACTCTCAACTATGTGAGGATTTTCTGTTGGCGCCCAAGCCGTATTTCCGGGAAGTTCTACAGGTGGCTTGCCAGCCCAACTCGTGCCGGAGTTTGCTGCAATCTGGAAACTCGCTAACAAAATCGCCAGACAAACTGATCCGGTCATTGTCCGGTTGACACTGAAAATCATAGAGTTACTCTGATACCTGGGTGACTTTCCTGCTGCAGGTGCGATCACAGTATCCCGCATCAAAATATTAGCAAAGTCGAAGCGATAGTGCAAGTATTTTTAAAGGCCATTTAACCCCCGGCCTGCAGAGCCGATCCAGCTACGCAGCGAATGCGGAGGCGGGGCGGCTCTCCGCCCTATCAACAAAAAAATAAAGGGCTGACGTTGGCCAGCCCTTCGAATTCGATCCAGGCGACTATTTCAGCAGCATCATTTTGATGATGCGATGGGCATTCTCCGCCGCCATGCGGCAGAAGTAAAGCCCGGAAGGAGCCGGCTGCCCTGAAGCATCCAACCCGTTCCAACTGAACTGGTAGACGGCGGCTTCGAGATAGGTGTTATCGAGAATGCGCGCCACCTCGCGTCCCAGGACGTCATAGAGCACGATCGAGATGAAGCCGTCCTCGGGGAGCTTCAGTTCGAAATGCGTCACCGGATTGAAGGGATTGGGGAAATTAGGTCCAAAAGTATAATCATCCGGGAGTGGCACCGCCGCTGCGGAAGTCAGCAGATCGGCCGATTCGATCCTCCCGTTGATGTCTACGGATTCCAGCGCGTAATAATAGACCGTTTCAGGTTCAATATCTTGCCGATCCATGAACTGGTAATCGAAACCCGATTGGCTCGTCCCCTGGCAGACCAATTCCGGTTCGCTTTCATAGCTGGCTACGAGAACAGGATCCGTATAGTTCGGAGACACGTCACGCAGCAGCCGGAATCCGAGCACGTCTATTTCGCTTTCCGTGGACCAGGTGACCTGGATTTTCCCAAAGTCACCTTCAGCCTGGAAAGCGCTCAGGGTCACGGGGAGAGAATAATCCGTTTCTGTCGTGTAGCAGCCGGACCCAATCAAGGACCAGTTGCCCTGGGGATCCATGGTTTTAATAGCGTAATAATAGTTGCCAGCGGGTAGGGAAGCCATGTAGATACGCCAGGATGAAGCCCCGTTGAAAGAACCGGGCTTGCCGGATGAGGGCACACTGGCCGCTCCGCTCCAGGCGGCTTCGCTGTTGATGATCGAAGCTGAGTAGCGGACGTCGAAGTCTTCCACGTTTCCGGAAGCAGCGCTGGATCCGTCATCGTAGCTGGAAGTACTGTTCCAAGTTGCGTTGACGTAGTGCTGGTTCTGATCTTCACTGATGTCGAATCCCTGCACCGTGGCAGGTTTGGTGGCATCCACGTTGACCAGGCCGGTGGAATCGGTCAG
>JALGZU010000566.1 GCA_025774735.1 candidate division LCP-89 bacterium
GGTCACACGACTCTGACGGTCTATGACCTCGCCGGACGTACGGTGACGACCCTCCTGGACTGCAATCTGGAAATAGGAGAACATTCCATCCAGTTCGATGGCAACCATCTGGCGTCGGGTATATATCTGGCGTTTCTGGAATCAGGAAATTACCGATCAACTGAGCGGCTTCTGTTGGTGAAATAAACTGTTAAAATTAATCCGCCCCGGAGGTTGTCCTTCGAGGCGGGATGTCTTTCTAATTAACAAGTGGAGGCGTATCATGAAAAAGTTTCTTGTATTAATTACGGTGCTTGTTGTGAGCACCAGCCTCGCCTATGCGGTCACGATCTACGTACCGGGAGATTACGACACCATCCAAGAAGCCATCGATGCCGCCGTTGATGGAGATTCGGTCGTGATTGCTCCAGGTGATTATGAGGGATTTTACGTAGTCGGCGGTGCGGATAATCTTACCATTTTAGGTGCCGGCGCTTTTACAGACAATCCCACAATTGTACACGAATCTTTCTTGAATCCCATCGGTAGTGCCGTGTGGATCGAGAAAGTTAAGAGTTGGGAGGTGGCCCATTTCGCCGTAGACCAGTATAATCCGGCGAGTGCTTCCGGGTTCGAGCTGTGGTACACGCAGGATATCTGGGTGCATCACATCGACGTTATTGAAGTTGCCCACCCCGGTGGACATGGCATCATCCTGGATGGCACGGATAAAACAATTGTAGAGAAATGTCTGGTTAGGGGTGCCAACTATGATGTAGTCACCTGCTGGTACGGGGGTAACTCAGATGTGACATTCAGGAATCTTACGATTTCTGCCAACGATAACGGTATCATCAATCGAGATTATGTGCCCGATTGGGATATACGGAATAACTTGGTTTATGGCTGTGGGGATACCGGCATCGAAATCCATTACTGGCTGTCCACCTACGATATCCAGTACAACAACTCCTGGGGCAATTCGGGTTTGAATTACCAAGGATTTTCGCCTGATTCCACAAATATATCGCTGGATCCGCTTTTCGTCGGAGGAATGGGATGGGAAGCGTATCAGCTTCTGCCTAATTCCCCCTGCATCGATGCCGGTGATCCTGCATCACCGCTTGACCCGGACGGCACCATCGCCGACATCGGCTGCTTCTACTTCGACCAGAGCATCCCGCAGGGTGAAGTGACCATCGACCTCGAACCGGTGAATCCGCCCATTATCATTCCGGTTGAGGGGGGCTCGTTTGAGTTTACGGCGGACATTACTTGCGATTCCACAAACTACGCCCTCTTTGATGCCTGGACTGAAGTTGTACTGCCCAATGGTTTTGTTATGGGACCACTGCTCCTGAGGGAAAATATCTTTACCCTTGCCGGGCAGATAATTTCCCGCGAGTTGGAGATGTACGTCTCCATGTGGGCGATGCCGGGGATCTATGAATACTGGGGTTATCTGGGACAGTATCCGGATGTCATTTTAGCGGATGATTCCTTCACCTTTGAGAAACTCGAAATGGATGGCATTCCACCTGAGGGCGCATCCGCTTACGCCATCCTGTCAGGCTGGGATGAAACCGAGAAGATAGAGCTTCCCACAGCGAAAGGAGTTGTCGTCGACCATTTCGAATTCGCCAGCTCCCCCAATCCCTTCAACCCGGCCACAACCCTGCGCTTTACCTTGCCGGCCTCGGGTCACACGACTCTGACGGTTTACGACCTCGCCGGGCGCGCTGTGGCGACCCTACTGGATCGCAATCTGGAGATCGGAGCCCACGTCGTCCCCTTCGACGGCAGCCATCTTGCGTCGGGGATGTACCTGGCAGCCTTGGAATCGGGAAATTATCGGTTAGTAGAGCGGTTGTTATTAGTAAAATAAATCGCTCCACAACTTCTTAAAAATCCTCCCCATGGAGGTATGAGCGGAGATCCTAGCAGTAGAGACGTTCAAAACGGGAGGTAGACATGAGGTATGTAACCTTAACTGTTGCATTAATCGCATGCGTGGTTCTGACGGCGCATGCGATTATCATCAATGTCCCCGGCGACTACCCCACCATTCAGGCCGGGATTGACGCCGCGGTGGACGGCGATACGGTTCTGGTGGCGCCGGATACCTATTTCGAGCGGATCGATTTCAGCGGCAAAGAAATCGTAGTGATAAGCTCGGACGGCCCGGAGGTCACTATTATCGACGGGGAACAGCAAGGCCCCATCGTTACGATCGATTCCGGCGAAGGTCAAGGTGCTGTCCTGGAAGGATTCACGATCACCAAT
>JALGZU010000567.1 GCA_025774735.1 candidate division LCP-89 bacterium
TTTTTAAAGGACGATTTGGGGTGCAGCTTGAACGTGCTTCCCGACATCAATCCCATTCTTAGTGTGCTTAAACCGATCTTCCCGGATCCGCCCGAAATCGCCCTGGTGCTCGGCTCGGGTCTGGGGGTGTTCGTCGAGGAGTTGGAGGAGACTCGCTCGATCGCCACGAAGGATCTTCCCAGGTACCCGCAATCCACCGTATCGGGGCATCAGGGAGCCGTGATCTCGGGAAGGTTCGCGGGAAAAAGACTGATCTGCTTTCAGGGGCGCATTCATCTCTATGAAGGATACCGGGTCGAGGAGGTCGTTCTGCCGGTTCGCGTCGCCCATGGAGTAGGAGCGCATACGCTGATCTTGACCAACGCCGCCGGCGGCATTCAACCGAACCTGGAACCGGGGTCCTTGATGCTGATCACCGACCACATCGACCAGCAGTTCCGCCGCAGGGTCAATCCTGAACTGGTCGAAGGGCAAGCGCCGTTTCGACACGAACGCCAACGCTTCTTCGAGTTCTCATCACCCTACAGCGACCGCCTGATTGATCTCGCCAGGGCCGCAGCTCTGGAAGAAGGTGTCCCCCTTTTCTCGGGCGTCCTGGGAGCTCACCTGGGTCCGTCCTACGAGACACCCGCCGAAGTGCGCATGCAGCAGGTTATGGGCGTCGACGCCGCCTGCATGTCCACCGTGGCGGAAGCGGCGGAAGCGGCACGATTGGGCATGGAGGTCATGGGTATCAGCTGCATCACCAACCGAGCGGCCGGATTGAGCGAAGCTCCGCTGGATCACGCCGACGTGATCGAGGTCGCCGCCCGGATCAGGGATAAATTCATGGCGTTGTTGAAGAGGATCATTGCTGGTTTATAAGGCGAAATATAAATGTGTCCTTCCACCGTATTTTCCCATGTCATTCCCCATCCCGACGATCAAGTTTGGGAACTGCTGGTTCCTCACAGGGAGCCGAAGGAGAGTTTGAGGGATGAAAGAGATGAGATCGAAGAGATGATTGAGGCGGGGGAAGATTGATGCCTGCATGGCGTAAAAACACCTTCTTCGTTTTCGTGGCGCTGTTCCAGTTCGCCGTTGTGCCGGTGAAGGGTGCGGAGCCGAACTGGGCGAAGGTCGAGACGGAACTGGTCGAGCTGCTGCAGGAATTGCTCAGCGCGGACACACAGAATCCGCCTGGAAACGAGCTCCTGGCCTGCAGAATTCTGGATGATTTTTTCGAGCACGAAGGGATCCGCAGCCGCATCTACAAGGTCGAGAAGAAGCGCGCCAACCTGCTCGCCCGGCTGCACGGCAACGGCAGCCAGAAGGCCGTCATCCTGGCGGCGCACACCGATGTCGTCCCCGTCGATCCCGCGCAATGGTCCATTCCCCCGTTTTCAGGCTTCATCCAGGACGACTTTATCTACGGCCGCGGGGCGCTCGACGATAAGGGAATGCTGGCCGTCAACGCCATGACTCTGGCTCTCCTGAAACGGAACAACATCTCGCTGCGGCGCGATATCGTCTTCCTGGCCACCGCGGCTGAAGAGACTGGCGGGAGTCAGGGAGCGGGGTGGATGCTGGAACATCACCGGGATAAACTGGATGCCGCCTTTGCCCTGAGTGAAGGAGGCAGGATCATTCTGAAAGAGGGTGAACCGCTCTACGTCGCCCTGCAGACTGAAGAAAAAATTGCCTATAATATCAGACTCTCGATACCGGGAACTACCGGTCACGCATCCGTGCCCAGACTGGATAACGCCATCTATGCACTGGCGCAGGCCTTGGATCGCATTGCCCGCTATCCGCTCAAGATCGAACTGGACCCGGTCACCCGAACCTTCTTCGAAGGCGTCACCAGGCGGGACTCGCGCGTCGAGATGGTTGACGGCATTCCCAAAACCGAGCACCCACTATATCTGGCGCTTCTGACCAACACCGTCTCCCCGACGCTGATCGAGGGTGGGGTGAAAACCAACGTACACCCACAGGAAGCCGAGGTGAATCTGAACTGCCGCCTCCTGCCCGGCCAGGATCCCCACGCCTTCGTGGACAGCCTCGCCGCCTGGGTCGGACCTGGATCCTATATGTTCGACTTCAAGCCCAAATCTCCACCTCCGGATCCCTCACCGCAGGACGGCATCGGCTTCGTCCTGATCGAACAGGTCTGCGCGGAGATGTTTCCGGAAGTGCCCGTGCTGCCCTATCTATCGCCGGGGATGTCTGATGCCACGCGTTTCAGGAAGGCGGGTATCCCGACCTATGGCTTAATCCC
>JALGZU010000102.1 GCA_025774735.1 candidate division LCP-89 bacterium
GTCTATGACGGAGAGGTTGGGCAGGTGGTCCAGTTTGAGGGCCACCAGGTTGATCTTCTCCGAATAGTTGAACCGGAATGTGGAGGTTTGGCCCTCTTCGAAGCCCAGGTCGGACACCTCGGAGTCTCTGAAGCGAATGTTCTCCAGGAACTGCTTCACCTTCTGAAACTCTTCGTATGACGGGATGCCTTCGACCTTCACCGTGATGGGGCGGCTCTTCTTCCCGCCGTACAGCGTCAACTGCGAGATCAAATCCTTGCTGTAAACCTTCTCCGCCCTGGTGTGTGCGTCGGTGACGGCTTTCTGTGGCGTGTTGCCACTGCCTTGTACCCCCTCGAACTCAGAGGCGTACTGGGCGATGATCTGCCCCGATTCGGCCTCGATGGCCCGTGCTTCCAGCCAACAGTCGTAAACGTAGACTCCAACAGTCCCGGCGAAGCCGGTCACCTCTTTTTTCTCCCTCATCTCCAGGCGCGCTTTACCCAGGATGACCACGTTGGAGAGGAGTTGACGGCCGATCCAACGTGATGCCGCGATATCCTGCTGTTCGAGTGCTGCCCGGAAGCGGCTCGCGACCGCTTCCACCGCTATCAACTGGGAGACATCCCGCACGTCGTAATCGGCCTTGACCAGGTCCGCAATCAGTCTGTTGGCAAGGCGGTCATCTTCGACCGTTTCCCCTTCGATTTCGACCGTGAATCCCACTATGCAGGAGAAGTTCCTCATCAACTGCCGCAATTCCTCTTCGCTCAACTGCTTGACGACTTCGCATTCGACCTCGAGGACCAGGAACTCCATTTCCTGCTTTTCCGATAGAATGGTGCTTTTCTTGATGTATCCGGAGATCATGCTCAGGATGGTATCATCCGCCAGCATGAAGTCCTGGATGGCTGTTTCAGCCTTTATTTTAACGCCCAGGACCTGTTCCAAGGCATTGCGTTGAGCATCGACCAGGGCTTCCTCACGCGCCGCGGGCAGATCCCCTTCGAAAATCGTGGCTTCACCCTCTACCGTGACGGTGACGACCGAGTCGGGCTGGGCCGTCGCCAGCGCGGCGGCTGTCAGAATGATGAGCAGGCTTAAGACGGGCTTCATGTGCGCCTCGAAATTGACGTTTAAGGTGTACTACGGGATCGGTTCCAGGAGGGCAAAAAAATCGAGCAAAACGATCCCCCGTTTTGCCCGATTATACTCAAGCCCTATTTGAAACGTTCCCCAATTCGCTTCGACCTGTTATCCCTGGTGACAGTGCATCAGAAAACGGGAAACGCTCTCTTCCCCCCATATACAGAAAGGGGAGAGGGCACTTCTACTTGCTGGCAAGCGAAGCGAGATAGTAGACGTTGGCGACGATAGCCAACTGTGCTACGACTGAAATAACGCTTGATAACAGGTACCACATCGATCCCGATACGATGATCGTATCCTCCGGTTTCAGATCCGGGATCAGGTCGCGGTCGCCCGTCTTCAGGTATTTCTTAATATTGACCTGGATCACTTCGGACCCCTCGCTGGCGCCACGTACCACCCGGACGTTATCGAGGCGGCTCTTGTCGGCCGGTCCACCGGCGACCGATATCAGGGTGATCAGGTCCGTGTCTGAGGGGACGAAGTACTGACCCGGCTTTTCCACCCGCCCCCAGACATTGACCTGCATAAGGAGCTGATTTTCATCGCCGATGAAATATTGCGCACCGGTCTCGACATGACTGGGGACGGTTAGCGGACGGTCATCGGCGGATCGCCCAATGCCCGCGATGGCCAGGAGGACTGCCAGGGACAGCATGAATTTCTTGAACATTTTCAAAGCTCTATGGTTTAGGTGGCTTAATCATTTCAAGGATAGTCGAATTCCAGCATCGCTTCGCTACCCGAAGGCAGTTCCACTGGAGCGCCAACGACGTCCACCTGGTAGCGGTAACTCCCAGCTGTTAGTGGCGTCCCCGTGTACTGAGTTTCCAGGGGGTGGGGGACGTCATGAAGTTGATACCAGAACGGCACCCAGCTACTCCCTTCGAGGCGGAAAAACCGGACGATGTAGTAACTGAAATCGAGCGGGTCATACTGCGTGTAACTCCAGGACAATATCACAGTATCGCCCTGGAAAACCGGCTGCGAAAGCACTGCCTTCGGTAAGAGACGGTAGTATTCCGGTTCGGACAGATTACTCTCATTTCCCGCTTCATCCAGGGCGGTTACCCAGTAAAGAAAGCCGCGCGTCAGGCCCGTACTCTGATCTGGCGCCAGCAAAGAGTCGTGATCTTCGTATTGAACCGTGCCCGCCTCCAGTTCGGCGATCAGCCCGAAATCACTGGCCTCCTCGCTTTGACGGTAAATCCGGTAAACCGCCAGATCGGGGGCGTCACCCGGCAGCCAGCTAAGATAGATATAATTTCCCGTTGGTACGGCATCGATGCCCTCCTCGAACAGGGTCGTATCGGGGCTCCGCGGCGTAAACGCTACCTGAGCAGGGGGATTCAAATCGGCGGCGATCTCCTCCCTGCCGCAACCGGCACAAAACAAACCGGTGAACAGAAATAGGGCGAAGCTCACTTCACGCAGGAACTTCCCCGCTGCTGTATTCATACGGAGTCGCGGTCGAATTTTAAGGCAGACGATCATTTAGAATTGATATCCCAGCGAAATCCGGTGGGCATTGCCCAGTTCAGCCTTCATGAAAGCGTAGTCACAACTGATATGGCTGAGACGCAATCCAGCACCCGCACTCCAGACTCCAAAGTCTATGTCATCCCAGTCACCCGTCACGAACTCTCCCCAGTCCAACCTAGAAAAACCGAAACGGAAGAAAAGCGTCTGGTTCCAACCGTACTCCAGCCCTAAGCGGCCGTCGTAGGGATAACGGGTGTTCGAGACTCTTTCGATCGACAGCTCGCTCTTCAAACCGGGCAGCTCCTGATGATAGCCCAATCCAAAGCGCAGGTTCTGAGTGATAACGTCGGTATTGCCTTCGCCCCAGTCGATGTCCGTCTTGGTGAAGTCCTGGTAAGTGATGCCGACGGCCAGGTCCCCCAGGTACTTCTTGGTGAACATGTCGGCCAGTGAAAACCTGATCTGGATGCCGGCGTCCGCACCCAGGCCGAAGGCCTCCTGGTCGTACAGCTTCTGGCGGATCATCTTCATATTGATACCGAAGGGAATCTCCAGCGGCAGGACGAAGAATGACCAGCCCAGGTCGAGATTCCAGCGGATCATCTTGGCGAAACTGACGAAGAGGGCATCCTCGGTGTCGTCGAAGTATCCGAAGGGGACGCCATCAATGAGCTGCTTGCGCTCCTCCAAGGAATAACCGGCGTCCTCCGAATAATCCGGAAAGATGGGGATCTGATCCACGGCAAGCCGCACCCAGTGTACCCCCAGCGATGCGCCGGTGAGGGGAATGACGGCTCCCAGCACCGAATAGCTCGCCAGGGGATCGCCCAGGTCACCGAATTGGTTCGAGTACATCCCCCAGACTGAGAAGTCGGTCACCCGCGCCAAGCCCGCCGGATTCCAGTAGAACGACGACGGGTCGTCGGCCAGGGCGCAGTACGCTCCCCCCAAACCCAGCGCCCGCGCCCCGACCCCGATTTCGAGAAATTCGCCCGCGTAGCGCGTCGCTCTGGCTGCGTCCACCGGGAGCAGACACAGCGCCAAAATTGAAATAATCAATCCTGCTGTTTTATTCCAGCGCTTCACACAAGTTACCTTTAACGAAGTTTCGCCATTTTCATGGTGCGCTCTATTTCATGGTCGCCGCGCCGGGCGGTGAGCTTGTAGAAGTAAACCCCGTTGGCGATCATGGCTCCGTCCTCGTCCCGGCCGTCCCAGTAGATTTCCGCATAATTGATCTCTTCGGATGAAGAACTGTACAGAGTGCGGATCATGCGGCCGGAAACCGTGTAGATCTGAATTCTGACCGGTTCGGTGGTCTGTTCGGTCAGCCGGTAAGCGAAGTAGGTTTTTTTCTTGAACGGGTTGGGGTAATTCCCCACGAAATCGAGTCGAAATTCGCCGACGACCTGAAACTGGATCGAGGTTGATCCCAGGTTACCGGAGAGATCGCGGGCGGAAACCGAAACCGTGTGATTCCCCACGGTGAAGGTAGGATTGATCGAGAGGGTCAGGGTCTGGCCGCTGTCTCCATAATTAAGACTGATCAGGCTCGAATCAACCACCTCACCATCCACGCTGATCCAATACGAACCGGCACTGTTGTCGACGCCACCGAAATCCTGCACCAGCGCCGAAATCTTCGGCTGGTTGGGGACATAACCCCCATCCGTATAGATCTGTCCCTCGACCGTGATTTCGATGGCCGGATTCTGGTGGTCGCTGTTGGCCAGCTGAGTGTAGACTCCGGGCCATTGACTTCCAGCGGAGATTCTGTAATGGGGCTGCGGCGGCGGCGAGAGCGTTTCTGTTTCGCTGGTGAGAAGCTGCCAGCCTGATTGCCCCGGAATCTGCAGATGCAGGGCGAGTTCATCCGCCGTCATGAGGGTGTCGAAGGGCGGTTGGTAATCCACGAACAGCTTCAGGGAATCGCCGTTCAGGGCAATATCACCCAGGAGACCGATCTCGAAGCCGAATCCCTGCAGGTAACCCGTCGAATCCTGCAGGATAAAGGAGATGCCTGACTGCATCACCGACAGTGTCAAATCATCACGTGAACGGAAAATCAGCACGCCCTGATCGCCGCTGATGCTGCCGGGGGGAATGTACGCCTGGAAATAGTCCTCGATGCTCAGCGTATCGCTCGTTCCTGCAGCCGTTGTCACGTTAAAATGGTCCACATTGAGCGACCCCTGATAAGGATCCAACGGATCGACGACATCCACCCAACCTGCTTCGTTCATGCGCACTTCCAGGGGGTAGTCGCCGGGTTGCTGCAGCGTCGAAGCGGACCAGACTTCCCCGGCTTCTCCGGCAGCCAGGTTATAGACAACCGCACTCCCGATGAGCTGCAAAGAAGTGCCGTCCAGGTAGAATTCGACGTCCATTGAATCAACGTCGGTATGGCCCAAATTTTCGATCTGGATTATCAGCGCCGCCTGATCGTCACGCATCCCCATCTCCAGGCTCCCTGAAATCCATTCCGGGTCGGCGCGGCCGTCCAGGATGTAGAAGCTGATCTCTTCGCTGATCGTCGTGTCGGAAGCCGAGTCCACCACCCACACCAGTGCCTCGACCCGATCTGAGACACCATATCCGTATGTCGTGGAATCGATGGCAAGATCGGTCTGGTACCAGTTGGATTCAAGCGCCTCGCTTAAACCGAAGTCGCCCTCAGCAATAAGGGAGTCTGACTCTGTTTCGATACTGAAATGCACCCAGGCCGTGTCGACCGCTTCCGGATCCAGGATTTTGGCCCTGAACCCAAATGTATCCTGAGCGTAGACGGGATCCGGGTTCGGAGCCAGCGAATCGACGATGCTGCTGTCGGCGTAGGCATCGTAGTAGTAGAACGATGCCGCCGCATTATAGGCCTGCGTTCCGGTAGGATCCCAGAAATTCAAACGATAAGTTCCCCCATTCAGAGTTGTGCTATCCCCCAGGGCCGGCAGGTCGAAGGTAGCACTGAGAGCGCTTGCTGATGCCGTCAGGGGGACCTCATAAGGGGAACCGAACTGCAGGGCCGGATAATCGTTCTCGTCGTATACGCGCAGCGATCCTTCGAAACCGGAGAAATCGCCGGATAAATCGATGGAGACGGACTCGCCGGTGGAGACGAATTGCGGGGAAACTTGTGGTGCCCCTTCCGCTGCATCTGCGTAGGCCAATCGGAGGGAAGGATCTCCCAGCAAATTCATCAGATGCATCGTATCGAAGGATTCCGTCGAACCGCCCTGGCCGTAATAGGCGTAGTAGAGTATTTTAGCGGCGTTGATCAGTTCTCCCAGGCTCAAATCGGTGTTGTCGTACATCAATCCGACCAGCTCTTCCTGCAGCCAGCCGCCGTTGATGAACCAGCCCAGTCCCGTCGATGCCAGTACGCCGATGGCGCCCTTCTGAGGTTCGAAGATGAACTCTTCGCCCAGGATGGAGCCTTGCTGCGGCGTGTCGAAAGCGCCGATGAAACAGGTAAAATTGGTGATGAAAGGGTATTTTCCCTGATTGCCGAGCTGCGGCAGATTTTCGATGCGGAAGAGCGAGTTATCCGACCAGATGGCGCCGGCTCCGTGGCCGTTATAATCCACCGCAAGCGCGCCCGCGTTGAACAGGTCGATCAGGTCCGACGTACCGCCATAGAACGGATTCGTGACGGGATCGGTGGCCAGACGTTCCACGAAGACGTTATCCTGGAGGCGTTCTATGACCTGTTGGCTGAGCTCTAAAAAGGCCGTACCCGGCACCCCGCCCGTGCCCGTCACGAAGAGGTGCCTGTTTCTCCAGGCGCCGGATACAGGGCTGGTCTCGTATTCTTCTATTTTTCCCAGATAATCATCCAGCTCCTGACTGTCACGTGCGGGAATGCGGCCCACAGCCAGCTCGGGAATCAGGTCGTTGTCCAGGAGGCCGTACCAGAAATCGCTGGGGACGGCGCCGTAGGCTTCGGTCTGGACGTAGTGAATCGGTATCAGGTTACCGCCGTAGCCGTAAACGTTGCGGGTGTCGTAGGAACCGTCGCCGATCAGGAGCAGTATTTCTGGAGGCACCGGCAGCGCCAGCAGGAGATCCTTGACTGCCTGGGGCGAATAGATACCGAAGGAACATTCGTCGAAAACGTCGTCGATGAATACCAATTCGGTGCGGCCCAGCAGGTCGGCGCGGCGGTCTATGAAGGCTTCCAGTCCGGGATGACTTTCGAAAATCCGGCTGGCGATGGTCAGCAATTTGACCGGTTCGCCGACCGAAAGCTGGCTCAGGATGTCCGCGCCTTCGACCAGCCGTGCGGAATCAGGCTGCATCCTGGCTGCAGGAGTCAGGGCGACATAGTCCCGGTCGCCATAAGGGCGGTCCTGGAAATGGAGCTGGTAGAGGGTTTGACTGCCCTGCTGATAGGGAGTGATTTCGGCGTTGATCACTTTCGATTGGCCCAGCTTATAAAGGCTTATCTGAGGGGATGAAAAACCGTCGATGCGGAAATCCACGAGGGTGTCTTGCGCCGCATCGGGAGGGGCGAAACGGATCAGGTCGCTATCGGCCTTGTAAAGTCTCTGGTAAATAATTTTGAACCAGTTCAACAGGATGGTATCGTTGGGCCCAGCATCCGTATCCACCGGCACGAAGATGGAGAGCTGGTTGTTTCCGTGAGTCAGGACGGCGGGATCGATGCCCTGGCTGCCCTGAGCATCCAGAATTACTCCGGTCTGACCGATCCACCAGGACGCGCCGGATGACCCCGCTTCCAGAGCCGGTGAGTTCTGATCTTCCAGGCTGACGTAGGCGTGATGCTGACCGCCCTGCCCGTAGGCGTCGGGATAAGTCAGTCCATGCAGGGAGACGCGCACCCGCACGTTGATCAGGGCATTATCGTCGGGGTAGGGGAGATAGACGCTGTAATTTTGAGTCTCCGATGCCGAGACGCCGTTATCGTAATACCAGTGCTCTTTCAAAGAATCCGGGTCCACCTGGGAGAGCCGGTTGTAGTAGAAGTTCTCTTCTGAGTGAACGGTGGATGGAAAGGAGGTTGCCCGGAACATGTTCAGCTCGTTGACCTCGATAACCTCGCCGGATTCTTCCACCAGGCGGGCGCCTAGATCTCCTCCCCAGGAGAGCCAGTAAACATTGACGTCTGTGTACAAATCGCTGTATATTTCGGGATTCTGATCGATGTACGTCCCGTGGAGGCCCTCACCCCAGAATTCGATGTAATCCTCCTCGTCGAAGCGGCCGTCGGCTTCGCCGTGAATATAAATCGGATGTTCTTCCCCCCGGTGTTCGAGGCGGATGGTGCGCGGATCTTCGCTGGAGAGGTTAGCTCCCCAGGCTGCCAGTTCTGTGCTGCTCAAGTGGTGAATACCTTCTTCGGAAACGAACAATTTCAACCGCATTTCCCCGGTTGAATTGCTCACCTGCGGCGAAACCGGCGGATTGGTTGTGAAGGCAGGGAGGGGCAGAAGATCCGCCAGGTTCCCCAGCGCTTCCGGGAGGAGGACACGCCGTTCGCCTTTGCCGGGACGGGAGGGGAAATCCAGGCGGAGTTCCAGCGACGTCAGAACCGTCAACTCCGATCTGCGAGCATCCCAGCGCGCCGGCTGCAGGTGCAAGATGGAAAGAGGAATGCGTCGGTATTCACCCAGGGGCAGAATTTCAGCCCAGGAACGATTCGCTAAACGGCGCTGGTTCGATGAACCCGCTACAAGAGTCTCTCCTGACAGCCCCAGCGGCCGGTCACCTGTGAAACTGCGTGGTGGAGCATCCAGGCGAATTCTGTCCGTCTGGGCGTCCAGGATCCGTACGCTGATCCCTTCGGCCCAGCCGGGGAGAATCAGGCGGTAATCCGGCAGCAGCTGGCCGTCAGGGTCCGGCAGCATTGGCAGACGTCCCATTCTGACGGCCGATCCAGCCGCATCGCGGCGGGTAAAGGTGGTCGGAAAATCAACTCTGACCACGAGAATTCCCTCGCCTCGTTCCAGAATGGTCACACCGGGCCTGTCGCCGGAAGCTTGCGGCGCGGGTTCGGCGCTGAGCAGGCAGGTAATACTACATACGGTCAACAAACCGACTATTCCAAGCCGCCTGATCCAACCCGAAAACGGTCTATATTTCACAGAATCTAAAGGAATCATGGAAGGAAATTGACAGCAATCGTTTGCATAAATTAACTTCAACGGCGAAAAGTTACAAGAAAAATGCGGAAAATCTAGACCCATACTGTAATTATGACGGGTATTTCACAACCCTGAAATATTAAG
>JALGZU010000568.1 GCA_025774735.1 candidate division LCP-89 bacterium
ATCTACGGCATGACGGGGGGCCAGTTCAGCCCGACCACTCCATACGGGGCTCGGGCCGCGACCACTCCTCACGGCAATATCGATCCCGCCTTCGACCTGGTCAATCTGGCCATCGGCGCCGGGGCGACTTACGTCGCCAGAGGGTCGGTCAACAACGGCCGCATGCTGGGAAAATTCATTCGAGACGGTCTTTCGCACCACGGTTTCTCCATGATCGAAGTCCTCTCCAACTGTCACACCCAGTACGGCAGGCGCAACAAGATGGCCGATGCGATTCAGATGATAGACTGGATAGAATCGAGGGTGGTATCCAGGAAGAACGCCGAGAAAATGACCCCGGAGGAACTGGAGGGAAAAATCATCACCGGCGAAATGTACCTTAACACCGAACGCCCGGAATATACGGACGAATACGCCAAACTAATCGAACGTGTTCAGAGCAAAAAGGCTGGTTAAACATAGGTGCCCAGATGAGCAATCGCTACGAAGCCCGTTTCGCTGCTGTGGGGGGGCAGGGAGTTCTAATGGCCGGGGATATCCTCGGGCTGGCCGCTCAGAAATATGAAGGTCGATATTCCATTCAGAGTCCCACCTACACGGCTCAGGTGCGGGGGGGTCCGACCAAGATCGACGTCATCATCGACGACGAGCCGGTGATGTACCCCAAAACCACAGCCATTGACTTTTTCCTGTCTCTCGCGCAAGGATCCTACAACGCCTTTCTCTACGATCTGCGGGACGATGCCATCGTGGTCATCGATCCGGTTCTGGTTAAGGAATGGAATCCGAAGTACACGACGTACAGGGTTCCGGTGATCGAGTTAACCAAAACTCAGATCGGCAAGATGGTCATGTCGTCCGTGCTATCGCTGGGGATCATGATCGAATTGACCCATGTCGTCAGCAAAGAAGCTATCGAGAAAGCGCTCCTCGAGAAGGCCCCGAAGGGGACTGAGGATCTGAACATGAAGGCGATCCATCTCGGTTACGCCGAGGCGCAGAAACTTCTGGCGAAAGAGAAGGCGAAGGCATAACTATTCAGTGATTCGCAAGGTGCCGTGGCGACCTCCCTGGGGGCAGAGGTCGCCTCTTGGAGTTGCTGAAAGAAAGACCGGAATACAATTCATGGAGAAAACCCTACTCATTATCAAACCGGATGCAGTTGAAGCGAACCATATCGGCGATATCCTGAAGATCGTTGTGGATGCCGGTTTCCGGATCCAGGCGTTGCGCATGACGCACCTGACCCGGGATCAGGCCGCCCGGTTCTACGCCATCCATGAAGGCAAGCCCTTCTTCGAATCGCTGCTGGACTACATGACCTCAGGGAAGATCGTTCCAGTTGCCCTGGAGCGCGAGAAAGCGGTGACGAAATTGCGCGAAGTGTTGGGGGCGACGAACCCTGCAGAAGCTGCAGCAGGAACGATCCGGGCACTCTACGGCAGTTCCATCGAACGCAACGCCTCGCATGGATCGGATTCGGTCGAAAACGGCCAGATTGAGACCAGCTTCTTTTTCGGTTCCATAGACTTCTAGGTCTTCACGTCAGGGATTTCGTTTAGTCAAGGAGAGCTGATCGATGCCCGAAGATGAAGATATTAAATCGGTACTCGGTGATAAGTTCAAGATAGAAGATCAAATCACTGATGGTGATGACGCTGCGGACATTTTGCGCATCGCCGTCGTCGGAGCCGGCACGATGGGACAGGGCATCGCCCAGGTAGCATCCCAGGCCGGCATCGACGTTCTGATCATTGAAAAAGACGGAGCTTCGCTCAAAGAGTCGCTGGCCGGCATCGAAGATCACCTGGATTACGAGATCAGTCGTTGGTCCAAGACCGAATCGGACAAGCGGGCGATCCTGTCACGCATTCAGGGCAGTACCGAACCCGCTGACGCGTCCGAAGAGCCGATCCTCATCGACGCGTTGCCGGATAATCTGGCCGTGAAGAAAGAGGTGTTCAGCCGGATGGACAAAATCTGCCAGCCCGACGCCATATTCATCACCAACACCTCGACGCTGTCGATCACGGAGATTGCGGCGGCAACACAGCGCCAGGAACAGGTCATCGGCATGCACTTCCTCTATCCGGTGCCCAAAACCCCCGTGGTCGAGGTAGTGCGGGGACTGAAAACCTCGGACCGGACCTTCGAGCGTATCGACCGCTTTGCCAAGCAGTTGAAGAAGACGCCCGTCGAGGTGTACGAATATCCGGGTTATGTCACCACCCGCATCATCCTGCCTATGATCAACG
>JALGZU010000569.1 GCA_025774735.1 candidate division LCP-89 bacterium
CCAGGCCTACGTATCCTTCCCACCCACCAACATCGTGCTGGATTTGACAGAAGGAGCCCCGTATCTGGATCCTTACGGCGGCAACACGGTCTCAATGTACTGTTTTGATACGAGAACCAACAACGGTTATGACGGCGAACTCACCTACTTTATGGTGGGAGAACTCTCCTGGCCTGCCATGGCTGTTTCACCGGATCCGCCTGTTAACATACCGGATACCGGCGGCGCCGGAAGCGCTGAGTTGACGCTGGAAGATTTCGACGTGGACATCGCACTCCTTCCCTACGCCACTCCCATCACCATACCCGCTTCCGGTGGTAGTTTCGACTTCAACGTCTCCCTCACCAATAACGATACCGTATCGCAGACGTTCGACGTCTGGCTGATGGTTACCTTGCCGAATGGATCGGAATACGGCCCGGTCTTAGGTCCGGTCGAATTGACGCTGTCCTCAGGCGGCTCCCTGAACCGAGACCGAACACAGAATGTCCCCGCCGGCGCGCCGCCGGGTGAGTATATGTACCACGCTTACGTCGGCGATCATCCCTATAATATGTGGGATTACGAAAGTTTCCCCTTCGAGAAGCTCGAAACCGGAGACGGAGTGCTGCTGACAGCCTGGCAGAACTATGGCGAACTGTTCGATGAATGGATGGCGATTCAGGAGAGATCGGTTCTTCCCGATACCTATTCTCTCGAACAGAACTTCCCCAACCCCTTCAATCCGGCAACCAACATCAGCTTCGGGCTAACGGAAGCGGTCTATGTCAAGCTTGCAGTCTATGATCTCGTTGGCCGCCAGGTCGCCCTGTTGGTCAACGGCAACCGGAAAGCGGGCAATCACACCGTCATCTTCGATGCCTCGCATTTGGCCTCCGGCATCTATATCTGCCGCCTGACGGCGGAAGACAACACAGCCGTGAAAAAAATGGTATTGATGAAATAACACAACATTGTGGAGGATAGAATGAAGGATCTAAACCTGGCCGAAGCGCTCCGCTACATGTTTCCCGGAATGCTCGCCTTGTTCTATCTCTATCTCTTCGACTTCCAATTCGCCGAAAAAGTCGCCGGCAGACTCGGCACCATCTCCATGTTGATCTCCTGTATCGTCATCGGCAGCGCCTTCTTCTTCATCTACCGAACCGTGATCTACAACCCCATCATTATGTTCCTGCAGGACGTCTACAGGGAATTCCTCTACCTGATCAAACCGAAAGCGGAACCTCCGGTGTCCGGTGAACCTGCGAGCGGATCTAAAAAGAGACCTCTCATCAAAACCAGCGAGATTTACGCCGATGTCCTGGAAATATCGGGAGCGAAATCCTACAGCATTCGCACGTACATCAAACATCACCAACCCCACGTGGGAAAGAAGAGATGGTACCTCTCCATGAAAATGTACCTCAAATATATCCTCAAAAATTACCCCGAACTGAATCTCTGGGAATCCGGCATCCATTTCCTCTTCCTGGGAGCCATCATCAGTATGACCTTTAATATCCTCTGGCTCTGCGAAAACCGGCATCCCAATCCGCAATTCTGGTTCGTGCTCGGTTTTGCCATCCTGTTCACCCTGGCCGGATTCGTCTACAATCACCGCTACGAAACTTTCATCTGCGAAACCATGCTCACCGATTTCAGCGCTGAATTGAATGAGGAAATGGATAAAATCGAGGCATTAAGGAGGATTGAGGCTATCTGACATGAATGAGTGTCACACCATCCGGAATTAATATGGATCATCATGCTTTTAAATGAAGCGGGCATATCGCCCGCTTTTTTATTTCTGCTGGAGATAACATATCACAAATTTCAACATCGCTTGTGACCGATTTAACTTGCCTTTCAAAAATGGATTTAGTATATTAATATTTCTAATTTTCTTGTGCAATCCGTGGATATACTATCGCATATACAGCAAAAGGCCAAATCCTTGCACCGCAGTGTCGTTTTCCCGGAAGGGGACGACGACCGCACCCTTCGGGCTGTGGCGGAACTGCAGCGGGAGGGAATCATCCGCTGCATTGTACTCGGCAATGAAAAGGAGATGACGGACAGGGCCCGGGATCTGAACCTTGACCTCGGTGGAGCCGAACTGGTCGATCCCGCCCTTACGCCCTATAAAGGTGAACTGGCCGACGTTTTATACGAACGCCGCAAACACAAGGGCATGACTCTGGAAAACGCCCGCAAGCTCTCTTTAGATCCCCTTTATTTCGGTGCCCTGATGGTCAAAACCGGCAGAGCTCAG
>JALGZU010000103.1 GCA_025774735.1 candidate division LCP-89 bacterium
GTCTGTAGTGCTACTGAACTGTATCGAATCGGTTTCCGTGCCAAAAGCCTGAAGGTAACCATTGATTGTGAAGGAATAATTGCCCTGGAAAGAAACTTCCACGCCCGGTTCCATGTTCAGGGTTGAGTCCGCAGGGATTGTAATACTTCCCTGCACCAGGTAGGGAGATCCCGCTGCCGTCCAGGTGCCAGACACATTGCCGCCCGGAATGATCGTATCCGCTGAAGCGACCGAAACCGCCAGCGTAATCCATAGTAAAGCGATGAGCATTTTCCTGGTCATTATAGCCCCTTTCCTGTATGAAAGCCAAAAAAGGCACGCCGAATCCTGTTCACCCGAAGGATCCAAAGTGCCTTCTGCCTATTTACGTTAATCCCATCCGACACGGTGACCGGCCTCCACAGAACAGGTCTGCCCAATTAATGCATAATTCAGGAATTGTAATGTAACCAAGAAATCACCGAATGTCAAGGGAGAATCATTTCTTTGCACTTTTGATAAAAAAGCGATCCCGAGACCTCGAGATCACTTATATATGCTTCATTATTTAACCGCGCAAGATCGCGAAGCATCTTGCGGAAAAAGTGACATTGTCACCTCATCAGCACCATCTTCCCTGTTACCATAGTCGGGGTCGTCCCCGACCCCGACATTTGTAGCCGGTACACGTACACTCCCGACGCCAATTCCGAAGCATCGAACATTACCTCGTGATACCCCGCTGGCCTCCAGGCGTTTTGTAGAGGCGACTCGACGAGTCGTCCTCCAATATCATAAACCTGCAACGTCACCCATGACGCCACCGGCAACTCAATCCTGAACGTCGTCGAAGGATTGAACGGATTGGGATATACCGGATGCAGAATGAACTGTTGCGGAGTTACTTCCATCGGGATTGTTGTCACCTCGTCGAACGGATTCGCCACTCCATCCGGAACCCAGGGCACGAAGCCGCTGACCGCGTCGTCGCCCAGCTTTACCCAGGAAAATCCACTCTCTTCCCAGACCTCGTGCGGATACTCACCAACCCTGCCGGTCATGGTGTAATTACCGGCGGGGTAGGTCCACGGCACCGGGAAAGTCATGTCGGGCCGGTTGACCGACCAGCCGGGCAGGAAGTTCATGAAGGCGCGCTGCAGGATCGTCGTCGGAGGCCCGCCTTCATAGGAGATATCGATCCAGGCGTCGTAACTGACCGTCTGCGTGCCCTGGTTTTCCAGGAAAACGCCGTAATTGAGGTTGCCGCCGCCCGGAGGCACCGGCGAACCGGAATTGTAGGTCAACTCGATGAACAACTCCGGAGTCCCCGGCAGGATGTATTCTAGATCGGTCGTGAACATATAGGCTCTGCCGGACACCAACGGCGCCGTCGCAGGATCCTCGTAGGTGTTCCAGTAGACAATCTCAATGCCGTCCTGTTGATCCGGCCTTTCGATGCCCACCGTCGAATAGGGATTGTCGTCGTCGAGTCCGTAGTTTTCGGTGACTGTTTCGTACTGGAACAGGATCGGCCCGTCTCCCGTCGACGTGGGATAATATGCCGGGTCGAAGAGGATAATTTCAAACGTCTCCTCCGGGCTCGGCCATCCCAGCGACTTCATGCGCGACCATTCGATGATGAAACGGTGATTGGTGGTATCCTCGAGAATGTAAACGTGGCCTTCAGACCAGGTGGCCAGGTCGTCCCAGAAAGCGGCGATCATGCCGTTCGGCCCGATGCAGGAGGGGATGGGATAGTTGCGGAAATCGGTGAACGAGTTGTTCGCCCAGGTCGAAATCCAGCCGTTGCTGCACACCGTGATCTCGTCCGTCTCTTCCCCGTAGTACTGGAAGGTGAAGGGCAGAGGTACGTTGAGCGAGGCATCCAGGTTCTCCGAGGGATCGTTGATGGGCAGCCTCGTGCCGCTACCACCATACGCCGGATTGATCTCTACCCATTCATAAACCGGGGCCTGAGCATAATTCAAGTCAGTATTGTCGAAGCTGTAGTATCCGTATTCGTCCGGCCCCTGAGGATCCGTCTGGCTCTTGATCCCGATGACGATGGTGATCGTATCCGTCTGCGTCGCTCCCGTCGAACTGCTGTAGAGGATCTCCAGATCGGCGGACGACCCGGGGGGCGTCTCTTCCGCAGCGGTCAGGTTGAAAGGATCGCCGCTGCACGAGCCGAACGAACCAATCCCCACCGTGCCGAAACTGGCTGAATTGTCGTTGATACTCACGTAAGGGCTAAGCGACGTGAGCGTGGCTGTCAGCGAAGCCGCCTCCTTGCCCCCCATGTTGCGGCCCACCACGTTGAAATCGGCCGTTTCACCGGGCGATAACAACGAATCACCTCCGGACGCATACGCCGCGATGAAGGTCATGGCGTAGGAAACCACCTCCAGATCCAGCATCCCATCCCAGGATCCCTGCACCGCGTTATTGGTGAGATCCAGGTGAATGATGTGCCCTTCAGGGCAGTTGCTGCTGACACTCAAATCGAAGTCGTCGGCGCTGCTACCGGTCGCCCCCGGAGTGATGTTCGGGAAGGTCTCGAACGCGTCGATCATGGTCGCGAAGTCGTCCTCAGTCGTCGCGCGAGCCGTGACGCCCGTCGCCGTTGTGGTCGAACCGAAGTTCATCAGCACTAGAGCAATCTCCACCGTCTCGCCCGGATTGAGGACGCCGTCGCCGTCCCCCGAGCTGCTGCCCGAATTGTCATCGTCGATGACATGATCGTCGTAACCTAAGGTCACCGCAGCCTGAATCACGTCCAGGGAATCCACGATGGGAAAGAAGCACTGCTTGGTGATGGTGACCTTAACGTTGCCGGGCGAACTCGGATTTAGCGGCAGCACCGCCTGCCCGTTGTTGTCCGTCAGGCAGACCTCCTGGATATCATTCTCCCGGTACAGGCAGACTATGGCATTCTCAACCGGGCCGACTCCCGGTTCGGAAACCGTCAGAATGAGTTCGTTCTCACCGTATTCTACCATCCCGGGTATCGCGCAGTCTAAGTAACGGATCGCCCCGTTGAAAATCTCCAGACCCGGATCGCCTGCCAGCGCCGCGTACTTGGAAAAGTCCTCGACGCTGCTCGGATCGTGAGTCTGGTAGGTGTTGTAGAGCTCCAGCTTGCCCCGGTTCAGGGCGTTGCCCGCCTGGGTGAGGCCTTCGTCGAAAATGCCCGCGAAGATTCCCATGTCGATGGTGTTATTCTGCCGGGTATGAGTGCTGTATGTCGCCATGCCGATGCAGGCGATCGCCCCCTGAGGCGTGGTGGGCGTACCCGCTTCCACGAACGCTTCCATGAACGATTCCGACCCCGCAAATCCTCCCGTGCCGCAGGTGATGATCGCATTGAAAGGAAGTTTGCGCCCGTTGGTCAGAGTGTAGATGTCGCCGACATAGAAGTTGCCCATGTACCCGTATCCGCGGTAGTTGAGGATGCTCACACCATTATTGATTGCCGTGGTCGTGGTGTTGTAAACCGATCCCCCCATATAGTACCAGAACGTGTCAATCCGGGTGTATTCGTGCCAGACCATGCGCGTCTTGATCCAGCGGTTTGTTTGCACTGTCGAGATGCCCGACGCTCCACTCGCCGCCATCAGGCAGCCCTGGTGATACCAGTCGGAATTACCCACGTAGGGATCTTTTTCGTAATATAACACCTTGTTGATCATCACGATCGCCTGGTAATCATCACTCGCCGGGATGCGCCCCACCGCAACGTCCGCCAGAATATCCCCGCCGTCAAGTTGTGAATAGGGATGATCGATATGATCCTGGGGAGGCCAACCGATCGTCCAGCCTGGCAGAGCATAATCGCCGTCCGTGTCGCCGAAGAGCAGCACGTATTCCGGAGGCACCTCCCAGCTGTCATAGGCGTTCTGAATGATCGCCAGGATGTCGTAATTGGAGGCTCCCGGAGTGAACGTTTCGATGACCACTTCATGCCCCTTGCGTTTCTTCCAATCCACCAGCCGGGGCAGCAGGCTGTTCAACAGGTAGGCGTCGTTTTCGCACACGATCAAGTACGAGCCCGTTTCAGTGAGATCTAGGTCGAGGTTGTCATAATTGATGACCGTCCCCTGCATCAGTTTCGCCCAGGACCGCGACATGGGTCGCAGCGGCCGCGTCGCCGCGTTTCGGTCGTCCATCCCTTCGAAATACACCGTGACCCGGTAGTTGTGAGTGATGCAGAGTTCGTTCGTCACCGGGTTGTAGCGCACCGGATGCATGCGCACCCCCACCAGCCGGATTCCGCGCATCAGTGCCGGTTCGTCCGTCATAACCTCCTCTTCGGGGTAGAAGGCGTCCCGGGAATAAGCCGCCATGTCAAATATGACCGGTTGCAGCTCCTCCTCCAGGTCGGAAAGATCCTTCCCCTGCGCAGGCATCAGCTCGATGCCGGTTAGAGTGGTCGTCTCCAGGGCTTCGAATTCCGCTCTGACTCCGGAACGTGCCGGAATGGCTAAAAGTCGGGTGAAATGAGGTACTTCGGGCGCGCCCAGATCGAGTTCGTAGCCCCCGCCGGGGATTTCGACGCGGTCCCAGCGGCGCCCCTCCAGGATCGCCTCCAGCCGCTCGATGCCCGCCAGGCGTACCTCGAACTCAATCCGGTCGGAACTGTAGTCTGTTACGTCGATTCTAACCGGGTCGCCCGCCGTGTCATTGCGCAACAGTATCTCTTCAGCGTTCGCAAAACCAGCGGTCACAAAAGCTAATCCGAGATAGAATAGAATTGTGCGAATGTTCATCAAATCCCTCAAGGTTCAGTGCTTGTATGCCCGTACGAAAAAAAGCCGCGATGGATAGAGCGCGGCACTCTGGTACCGATGTATGTAATGAATAGCGCTGTCAGCAGCATGTCGTACCCCGGCAAGTTGTCTCAATATAATATAAATAAATTTTGCATATAAAGCAAGGTTTTTTTTAAAACCCGCCATTTTTTTTAATGAGAGCAACCAATTTCGAATCGGACGATGCAACTTGGGGGCCGATTCCTGAGTTGAAGTGAATATTCGGATTGGTCAGATAACCAGAGTGTCCATCGGGAGACTGAGCGATCCCCGAATCTGTTTTCGATGGCATGTCCTTTGCTTTTTCGCTGATAGGCTCGGGGCCGGCGTGCTTGTTGCCCCGTTTAGCATTTTAAAAGTGTAGCGAAACAATACATAAATGGAGTGGGATGCTATCATTTTGACGAGCTGAACCATTTGTAGGGCTTCTCCGCCCTTTTTGTCAACGTTCCGAGCACAAACTGTGACAGGATCATAAATCGAAGGGAAAACAAAATGAAGAGAATGGTTTTATGCATGGTGCCGGTCGTATTGGTTTTTATGGCTGCATCGATGACACAGGCGGAAGACCAGGGCTTCCTGCGCTACCCCGATATATCGGGGGATAAGGTGGTCTTCGCCTCCGAAGGCGACCTCTGGATCGCGCCCTCGAGCGGCGGACTGGCATCCCGCCTCACCATCCACGATGGCGGGGAACGCCACCCCAAGTTCTCTGCCGACGGCAAATGGATCGCTTATGACGGCGATTACGATGGCAACCAGGACGTCTACGTCATCCCGACCACCGGAGGCGAACCGAAGCGCCTGACCTTTCACGGCGGCGGGGAAGCCGTCACCGATTGGACGCCGGACGGCAAGATCATGTATCGTTGCCGCTACACCACGGGTCAACGTCTTTACAAGAATTATGTAGTCTCACCACAGGGAAGTTACCCCGAAGATGTCGGCCTCGATGAAATGGCCTTGGCATCCTTCGAACCGAACGGCAGCCGCATCGCTTACACCCGCATCTTCCGCAACCTCGCCACCTGGAAGCACTACAAGGGCGGCATGAACGACGAAATCTGGGTCGCCGATCTGAAGAAGAAGAAGTACGGAAAAAAAACCGTCTCAACCTACGTCGGACATAATTCCTGGCCCATGTGGATAGGCGACCGCATCTATTTTGTCTCCGATTCTCTTGGACGCCAGAATATCTGGTCGATGAAACCGGACGGGTCGGATCAGAAACAACACACCTTCCATCAAGACTGGGATATCCGCTGGCCCAGCGCCGGTGACCACATCATCGTATACCAGCTCAAGATGGATATCTGGAAATTCGATACCCGCACTGGCCAGACAGCTCAAATCAACATCGAACTGCCCTCGGAACGGCTGCGCGCCCGCACCCGCATCGAGGATCCTTCAGGATATATCACCGGATTCGATCTCAACGAGGACGGCAAGTGGATGGTCATCGCCGCGCGCGGGCAGCTCTTCTCGGTGCCCACCAAGAGCCGTGAAACTATCATCCGCCGCCTCACCCCGGACTTCAAGAGCCGCGCCAAGCACCCTTTCTACCTCGACAAGAAAGTTGTCGCCATCACCGACCGTTCAGGTGAAGACGAATTCTGGCAGTACGATCCCTTCTTGAAAGAGGAACCCGAACAGTTGACGGACGGCAACGCCATCTGGCGCTATGCCGCCAAACCCTCCCCGGACAAAAAATGGGTCGCCTACAGTGACGGTGATCTGACCCTTTGGCTCCTGGACGTGGAAAGCGGTAAGAGTCGCAAAGTGGCCACCTCGGATATCTGGGAGTTGCGTAACTTCTCCTGGTCTCCCGACAGCCGTTACCTGGCCTACGTCGATTACGTCAATCAGACCATCCAGCAGATCCATATCTACAACCTGGAAACCAAGAAGGATCACATCATCACCGATCCCTGGTACAGCTCCTATCACCCCACTTGGTCGCCGGACGGGAAATACATCTACTACCTGAGCGAAACCAATTTCGATCCCCTGAGGGGCTCCTACTATTCCCAGTTCGTCTACCCCGAACCGGATAAGCTTTATATGGTGCTCCTCGCCGAAGAAACTCGCAGCCCCTTCGCCCCGGATACCACCCTCCTATGGGCGCCTGAACCCGAAGAAGACGAAGAAGACGAAGGTGACGAAGAAGAGAAGGACGAGGAAGAGAACGGTGAGGATGAAGAAAAAGAGGAAGAGGAAAAGCTGGAGGTCAAAATCGACTGGGAAGGACTGGATCAGCGCGTTGTCGAGTTACCCATAGATCCGGGACTCTATTTCGGCCTGGCCGCGGCTGAAGACATGCTCTACTACATGTCCCACGAGCCTGGCGATTACGAGACCAGCCTCAACCTCTTCAAGATCGACGATCGCGAGAGTCATACCGTCATGACCGGTATCGACGGGTACGATATCTCGGATGACAATCAGGTAGTGGTCGTGTTGAGTGGATCCAGTTTCGTGCGTATGGACGCCGGGACCACCGACGAACCCTCCGGCACCGGCGACGATGACCCCCACGTTAAGTTGAACGGCTGGTCGGTCACACTGGTGCCCCACGACGAGTGGAAGCAGATGTTCCGCGAAGCCTGGCGCATCCAGAGGGATTTCTTCTATGATCCCGACATGCATGGGGTGGACTGGCCGGCGGTGCTGAAACATTACGAGGGTCTGGTTGACCGGATCTCGACTCGCTACGATCTGAACATCCTGATCGGTGAAATGATTGCCGAGATGAACGCTGGCCATGCCTATGTTTACGGCGGTGACATCTACACGCCCGAACACATCAGCGTTGGGCTGTTGGGCGCCGACATCAACCGCGATGACGAGACCGGGTTTTTCAAAATAAACAAAATCTACGCGCCCGACCTGTCCTTCGAAAATTGGAATTCACCGCTGCTGAAATCGGGCGTGGATGCCCGCGAGGGCGAATACCTGATCGCCATTGACGGCATCCCCTGCAACACCGTCCACGACTATCTCGAACTGCTGCAGAATAAGGCCAACCGTGACGTTATCCTGACCCTGAACAGCAAGCCTGAAATGGAGGGCGCCCGGGATGTCATCGTCCATACGATCAGCAATGAATACGATATGCGCTATTGGGATTGGGTGCAGGATCGTCGCGCCTACGTCGACAAAAAATCCAAGGGCAAAATCGCCTACGTCCACATGTCCGATATGAGCTACGACGGGCTCTGGCAGTTCGGCCATGAGTTCTACGCCCAGTACGACAAGAAAGCCATGATTCTGGACGTCCGCTACAATGGCGGCGGCAACATTGCCGACATGCTGCTCGCCCAGTTGAACCGCCAGCTCTGGGCGGTTGGACGCGGGCGGCATGGAGGTGTGGGACCCACTCCACCGGCAGCATTCTACGGCCACTACGCCATCATCTGCAACGAGATGACGGGTTCTGACGGCGAAACCTTCACACAGGGAGCCAAACTCCTGGATCTCGGGCCCGTTTTCGGTAAACGCACCTGGGGCGGCTGGGTCGGCATCCGCTCCGATAAGCCTCTGAACGACTGGGTCTGGTACACAACCCCCGAATTCTCAGGTTGGGGCGTCGTCGGTGAGGAAAAGGAACAATGGCTGATCGAAGGCCCCGGCGTCTATCCCGACGTCGAAGTCGAGAACGATCCCGGTTCGGTCCTGGCGGACAAAGATCCACAGCTCGATGAAGCCATCAAGTACCTCCTCAAGAAGATGAAAGAGGATCCCAAAGAACTGCCCGAAGAACCACCCATTCCCGAAAAGGATGTCAACTTCCCCAGGTAAACCACCCGTAGAACTTGCGCGCCTGAAGAGTAACAGAGCCGGCCATCTGGCCGGCTCTGCTATCTCCGTGGTTCTATCGTAGACGTTTCAGTTTTGCATAAAATAGGTCCTCACAAGAGAATCGCTCTCCTGTCGCGTCACGGACCGGAATCCCTTCTTCTCGACCATCTCGATCAGCGGCGCTGGTACGAACGGCGTGATCAGCTCATAACGGCTCTTTTCCGGTAGATCATTCAATTCCTCCAGCAC
>JALGZU010000570.1 GCA_025774735.1 candidate division LCP-89 bacterium
GCTTTTGGCAAGTCGAAGGAAAATATGGTGGATAGGTTGAAAGGATTGGGGTGATTCCGGCAATTCACGGAAGCTTCGGTTAGTTCTTCACCAGAATCCAACGGCATTTCGAGCCATTCACCGTTATTGCCGGATCGAAGACCTCCCCCATCCCCGCCAGTACTCGACTTATAAAAGCGGAGGTGATTTTCAGCGGTGGCGGAGGGATAATCCCCCCAATAAGCGTTCAGCACGTAGTTTCCGGCGGGAGCTCTTTCAGGAACGTTCAAATGTTATGTCTAAAACCGGCCCCAGGATAGGCCCTATCGTGACTCCATTAGGCAAGGTTACATCAATCCAGACGTCTCCGGTCACCGGCCCGAGCATGTGCTCCCAACAGACGACGTTAAATGCCAACATGCCTCCCACAGCCGGGAAAACCGTGGTGCCCATCGAATTTACGGCAATGTAGGGCCCGAAAGGAAGCAGAGGAGAAACGTGAAAGGGTACTGTCTGCTGCACCAGAGGAGTTGTAGGAATCAAATCGACCGGCACATGGTGATAAGTCACTTCGTTCAATGTCCACTCGCCGGGGGGTGAAGTGACTGCTCCTGCGTCTCGATCCAGGACATACAGGATGTGGCACTCATCATCGACCACCTTCGCCATCGAAGGATAAACCTCGGAGAGGCATTCGCCCGGTGGCGCGCCTCCGGGTGTGATCGTCTGGGTGATATTCGTGCCCAGCGCCCAGGTCATACCTCCATCCGTGGAAACGGATACGTACACTTCACCGGACGGCCAACCATTGGCACTCAATGCTGTCGTATCAGCATCGTAAACCTGGTAGGCGCAGTACAGATATCCTGTACTCAGATCCTGGGCCAGCGATGGCCGCTGCGCCTTTTCGTTCCAGGCGCCGCATTCTACGAAATTCCACCACCAATCGTCAAAAGCGTTATGGATCATGTGAAATTCATCAGGGTACTGCTCGGACCAGTGCCAGACGATGGACGCGTGCCAGTAGCGATATTCCTGGATTGCAAAGTAAGACGGCGTGGTAAATGTAACGTGCACGTAGTCATCCTGATCGATGAACACGTTCAGATCGGTAAAGGCGCGCAGAGTGTCCATATTTGCCAGCATGGTGTCCGGCAGGTAGGATAGATCCGGCGGAAGAAAGCTTGTGATGTTTATCGGATTGCTCCAATCCGGATCGATACCATCGTCATCGATTACCAGGTAGATGTCGTTGTCCGACTGGCTGTAACTGTATTGCGGATCCGGAAAGTTTGGATCTAAGGGGTAGGTCCACGCATAGGCGCATTTATCGGAGACCTCAGACGTCCCCACATCGCCGGCTATGGTCATGGTCCAGGTCACCAGCTCCCACTCGGGATTGTAAGATATGCTATACGTAAGAGGATCGTAGGTGCCGCGCTGCCAGAAATGGCGTTGCGGATCACCGGCTACGGCGGTATAAGGATTTTCAGTGGAAACGATCTGCAGGTGTTGACTGTTATCAATTTGCATCCTCGGCCAGATAATCTCCGGGAGCAGCGGATCAGGATGAGGCGGCGCCTCATAGGTGATGAATGTACCTGAATGCGGGCTAAAATCGGCCGCCGTGGCCGTCCAGAAATCCCCTCCGGGTTGGTTGGTCCAGTGGAAGCATGGGAAAGCCCGGCCGTCGAAACCGGCGTCGAGAGTCACAAATCCGGCCCGGTAGGAGTCTTCGATCGGGCATCCCGTTCCCGGCCAGCCCTGGTTGCCGGAAGGGTCGATATAGTTGTAGTAAACGTGCCGTTGTAAGGCTCCGTAATCCAGCCCGTTCGTCCAGACGAAGTGTAGATAGCCATATTCGTCCTTCACCACCGTGCGGCCGATGGTGCCGTTGTGCTGGATTTCGTACCAGGTCGTACCGATAACTTCGGTCGTTCCGATCAAATCCCGGTGGTTTACGGGCGGGTAGGGCGGGTGCACAACCGTCCCCTCGAAAGTTTCAGCGCCGGTAAGGAGAGGATAATTGACGATCGGAGTCCTGGCGGTTTGTGAAGCGGCGAACAGTAGAGCCGGAATCAGAGCAAACCAAACCGCCGCAAAGATCAAGCGTTTCATGGCTCCTCCACAAATTCAGAAGATGTACAGAGGCGAATTGCAAATCGCCCTTACTTGACTAATATCATTTTACCGTTGATACAATGATCTCCAGCGAGGAATCTATACAGGTATATCCCCGAGGCTAATTGCGATGCTTCAAAGGTGATGTCATGCGTTCCGGCATCACGCGGACCATCGATCAGCGTTGCGATCAACTGTCCTTGCAGGTTGTAGACCTTCAGTTCTACGTGTGCAGTTTCCGGCAAGTCGAAGGAGAACGAGGTGGACAGGTTGAAAG
>JALGZU010000571.1 GCA_025774735.1 candidate division LCP-89 bacterium
GTGCTGTCCACCCATTCGGTCCCGATTCCATAGGTTGGAGTTACAGCGACGACCAGGCGCACGTCCAGCGCAGAATTGGATCGATTGATGGGCGTGTAAACGACGTTATATTCGGACCAGAAGCCATCGCCGTCATCGTCATTGACGCCGACACCGGCAGCGATCAATAGCGTAAAGGTGGAGAACGTCCACTCGGCGGTATCGGACAAGGCGCCGTCTGAATCCTGTGCGACGACCTGGAAGGTATGGGTTGCGGATTGTGGCAGACCTCCATTATAGGTCAGCGTCGTATCCGTCGTCCAACTTAAACTCCCCTCCAGACCGGCATAGTAGCCTTCCAGGTTGCCGTCCTCGTCCGAGCCTTCCCAGTCGAATGTAGCGGGATCGTAAGAGAGGACGCTGTCGGCAGGGCCCGAAACGATATCGACATCCGGGGCGCGATTCCCGTACACGGAGAAGGTCCATGAGGCCGTATCGGAATAGACATTCCCGGAAAATTCCGCGAAAACTCCGAACGTGTGCATCTCACCCTCAGTGAAACCGCTGTAAGAGGCCGAGGTGTTGCTGGTGGTTGTATAAATCCCGTCCAATCCGGCGTGGTAAGCCTGAACTGCCCCGGGGGGATCGTTGACCTGCCAGGAGAAATCTGCACTTTCCGTAAAGTGAATGCTGTCCGCTGGTTGGGACAGCAGGGTAATCGTCGGTTGAAGGGGTGGAGGAGATGTGCCACCGTCTCCCCCCCCATTGCTACAACTCAATATCATTCCGCTAATGGTAATGAGAACGGCAAAAGTGACAAAGCGAATCTCAGCGTGCATAGTCTTTCCTCAAATTCTCAAGTCTCTAACGATCGATCAGGTAGCGCATCTCTTCGATGGCTTTGGTCAAACCGACGAAGGCAGCACGGCTGATGATCGAATGCCCGATGTTAAGTTCCTGTATTTCGCTGATGGCAGCCACCGACTGGACATTGTGATAAGTCAATCCATGACCGGCGGCGACGAACAGTCCCATTTTGGCTGCGGCGATGGCGGCGGCAGCGATATCATCCAGAGCCAACTCCGCGGCTCGCTGATCCCGGCATTCGGAGTAATAGCCGGTGTGCAGTTCGACAGCATGGGCGCCGATTTTCGCCGCATCCCGAATTGCGTTCAACGTCGGATCGATGAAGAGGCTGACCTCGATTCCGGAACTGTTGAGGGTTTCAGTGACCTCTTTGTAGCGCTGGATCTGATCGGCGATCTGCAGTCCGCTCTCGGTGGTGCGTTCCTGGCGCTTTTCCGGGACGAGAGTGCAGATTTCCGGCTTGATCAAAAGCGCCTTTTCGACCATTTCCTGCGTGGCGGCCATCTCCATATTGAGTCGCGAAAAAACCACCTGACGGATCATTTCCAGGTCGCGATCCTGGATATGGCGGCGGTCTTCGCGCAGGTGACAGACGATGCTGTCGGCTCCAGCCAGATCGGCCATAACCGCCGCTCCCACCGGATCCGGTTCAGCACCACCCCTGGCTTGCCGGATGGTGGCGATGTGATCGACATTAACCCCAAGTTTCATAGCGTTCTACCAATACTTGATGAGAATTTCTATTAGAATATGGTGATGTCTTTCCAGGTCAGGATGCGAAACCGGTCACCTTCCTCCTTCTTGACCGTAAAATTGGCGAATCCGTACAGGTCGTAAGCCGAACCCCCGCCGTACCCGTAGAGCGATAAGCTGAAACTGGCATCGAATTCCAGGCTGGTGTTCTCCTCGGCAAAATTCTCGATGCTGTCAGGCAGAGCGTACCAGGTCAGATTAATCTGTTCAAAGTTAGTAAACAGACCTCCAGTTGCTTTCAGATCGGTGTCCCGGCCCCACTGGTCCTCGCGCTCTTCGATGACGTCGTAGTAGATGAAAATGAAACTCTCATCCAGGCAGTAGGCGTAACGCAGGGAATCCTGGAAATTGTAAGAGTTTTTGAAATTATCCAGCAGTTCGCCCACGGTCTGTTGATCCGTCCACAGGGAGGTCGACGGATTGCCCATCACCGGTGCGAAGGGATTTAGGCAGCCGGAGAGGCCGAAATTCAGGCATATCAGCGTGGTGGATGCAATGCCAATTCGACTCATTTCAAGCGCTTCCCCCTAGTACAATCCCGCCTTCAGATCTGTCCAGGAGGCGTATCCTTCCAGGTTTTCGATATCCTCCCAGCGGTAGATCGCCCAGTAACCGGTGCTATTCTTAGCGAGGTAAAAATCGGCGCGGCC
>JALGZU010000572.1 GCA_025774735.1 candidate division LCP-89 bacterium
ACTTAACCTGAGACGCTTCCGGCAGCGAGAAGGAGAAGGTGGTTGCCGGATTGAATGGGTTGGGATACAGGCCGGTGAACGCGAAGGCGTCCGGTACAACCACTTCAGCCGGGGAATTGGTCAGCCACTGGGTGAACTCTTCGCCGGTGTTGTTCCAGTCGCTTACCACCTCACCGGAACCGTGGTCTAGCTTATCGAATTCGAAGCTGTCATGACCCCAAATTTCATCGGGGTAGATTCCGACGTAGGCATGGTAGACATAATCGCCCGTGGGCGCTCCGGCCGGGACTTCCTGGGTACGCGCACGCTCGATATAAGAACAGCTCAGTAAACTCAAGGTAACCGGACCCAACAGAGGGCCGAACTGCTGACCGTCCGGTAAAGTAACGTCACACCAGGCGTCAAAGGTCTGCGGATTCATGTCGTGGTTGTTAAGTTCAACTGTAAAGCCGAAGCTGCCGCCGGAAGCGGGGATATGAATATTGACCGATACGGGGGTCAGTTCAACGGCAACCGCCGGAATAAGCGTCCCATGTTCAACATGGAAGGGAACATCTTGAGGAACCAACGGCGTCGTCGGAATCGAATCGGCTGGAACGTTGTGGTAGATGACGTCATTCAGCGTCCAGGATCCCCCAGTATAGACGACACTCCCCGCATCTCGATCCAGAACGTACATGATATCACATTCACCGTCAACTGTTTTTCGCATTGAAGGCGTCAGTTCAGATAAACATTCCCCTGCCGCTGCATTTTGTGGGGTAATCGTGTTCGAAACGTTTATTCCTTCGGACCAGTTCAATCCTCCATCCATGGATACCGATATATAGATCTCACCCGAAGGATAGCCCGCAGCGGAAATATGATTTATATCAGTATCGTATTGCTGGTACATGCAGTACAGATATCCTGTAGTCGGATCCTGACCCAGAGAGGGGCGCTGGGCGGCAAGGTTCCAGGCACCGCAATCTAATGTGCTTTCCGGATCAAATGCTTTTCTGACAATTATAAAATCATCCGGATATTGCTCAGACCAGTGCCAGATGATCGATGCATTGGCGTGAGCGGAATCCTGAATTTGGAAGTAAATCGGTGTAGTAAAAGCCACGTGAACATAATCATCGTGATCGATGAAGAGACTCATGTCCGTGAAGATTCTAAGAGTATCCATGTTCGCCAGGAGGGTATCGGGATATAAGGTCGTATCCGGCCGGATAAAATTGGTCAGATTCAAAGATGCTCTGAAATCGGGATCCTGTCCATCCTCGTCAATGACCAGGTAGAGATCGTTATTGAAGCTTGAAAAGAAGGTCAAACATTCCGGGAAACAGTCCCAGCGGCTATAACTCCATCCTACCGCAATCTTATCGGAAATCTCGGAAGTAGCAACATCTGCAGCGATAGTCACAGACCAATCGACCAATTCCCATTCACTTTCGTAATTCACCGACACTGTTCCAGGGTCGTAGCTGGCAGTGATGTAAAACTGCTGCTTGGCATTCGTTCACGTATACGGATTTTCGGTGACAATCACATGCATAAGCCCGTTCCGGTCGAACTGCATCTTGGGCCAGCAGAGTTCATATACATAGGGATAACTGCAATCTGGAGCGTAGTAAGTGATGAAGGTCCCCGAATGAGGATAATAGTCGGCTCCAACCGCAGTCCAGAAATCAACTGCAGGTTCATCGTACTGATGAAATACGGGGAATGCCCTGCCTTCATAATCGACGTCCAGAGTGACATAACCTGCTCGATTACTATAATCCACCTGGCAGCCGGTACCTGGATACCCTTGATTGCCAGAAGGATCTATATAGTTGTAGTAGATGTGCCTATTACTCGCGACGTAGTCCAGCCCATTCATCCAGGCAAAGTGGATGTAGCCGAATTCGTCCTTCTCCAGCATGCGGCCGATGGTGCCGTTGTGCTGGATATCGTACCAGGTTGTGCCGATGACGACGGTATCGCCGACGATTTCCCTGGTATCCAGAGAAGAAGGTAACGGATATGGGGGATAAATGACCGGGGCTTCGACTTCTTCGTCGCCGGTCATTAATGGATAATTAATGGTGGGAGTTTTGGTGGATTGGATGGTAGCGAACAGGAGAGGCGGGAACAGAGCAAACCAAACCGCCGGAAAGACCAGGCGTTTCATAGCTCCTCCTCAATTTTTAAGCGGGCAAATAACATGCAATACTACAATTCGCAATATAATAAATTATTCACAAAAATCAAGTGCATAT
>JALGZU010000573.1 GCA_025774735.1 candidate division LCP-89 bacterium
GAGATCGCAAATCATCATCCCGAACAGCAGACCTTCGACGCCTGGTGTGACGTCACCTTGCCGAACAGTCAGCAATTCGGTCCGGTAATAGGTCATGTTAACTTAAGCTTGCCCACGGGTTCAATTATTGACCGTGATCGTACTCAGGATGTACCGGCAGGAGCACCCACAGGCGATTATGTCTACCATGCTTATGTCGGAATTTACCCCGATGAGGTCTGGTCGACGGATGCCTTCCCGTTCGAGAAATTGGCTTCGGGCGACGGAGCCATCGTTTCCGGTTGGAACAATTATGGCGAGGATTTCACTCTGTGTATAACGAATCCACCGGTTGAAGTCGCCGCCCCGGACGCCTTCGCGTTCACCGGATTGTATCCCAATCCGTTCAATCCGGCGACCACCTTCTCCTTCACCCTGGCGGAAGCGTCTCAGGTCAAGTTGCGGATTTACAACCTGCAGGGTCAGCTTGTCGGTACTTTGGTAGACGGAGTGAGAGATGCCGGAACGCACGATGTCAGCTTCGACGCATCGCATCTGGCGTCGGGCATCTACCTGTATACATTCACAACCATAGATCAAACTTTCAGCGGAAAACTGGTATTAATAAAATAGGGAGGAACCATGAAACGCCTCATCTTTTTGGCAGTATGGTTTGCTCTGTTCCCGCCTCTCCTGTTCGCCGCCCCACAACCCACCATGACGCCCGCTGTCAACTATCCACTAATTACCGGCGCTGAAGTTATCGGTGGACCCGTCGCACACCCGCCCTATTTACCTGTCAACAACCGGGATGTCATCGGCACGACGGAGGTCATCGGCACCACCTGGTATGAGAACCAGCACAGCGGCACCATCGGCCGCATGCTCGAGAAGGACGAATTCGGTTACATCCACTTCACCTGGATGAATGGGCTGGATTACGGTGCGGCAAATCGCCACATCTACTACAATTACCTCGATCCGAGCGGTGTCCAGGGCTCTCCGGGGGTCGGATTTCTCGTGGAAAGTTCAGAGCGAGCCGGGTATACGACATTAGATGTTGACCATGGAGGTATAGCCTTCCCGTGTTTCCACTGGACTGATGTGCCCGGAGGAGATTTCTGGACGGCTGTGGCGGTTGACGTCTATCCCCACTTCGGCACGTTCATCGTCTTCGAAGCACCCACGAATATCCAAAGCCCCATACTTCCTGAAATCCTCTGGCCGAAAATGCAGTTCGACCGGAACGGGAGAATGCACATCATTTCAACCGAAAATCCAGCTGGTTGAGGCCCGAGCAGTAACCAGCGGCATTATTACATTGCTGCTGACTACGATCCTGGAACAGGGTCTATTGATTATATCAATGATTGGGTAGAGGTAAGCTGGATAAAGACCATTGCTGCCGATGTCGCTACATCCAACGTGTCCGACAAGGTTGCCTTTGGCTGGACTTATTGCTGCGATGAAGGTTTTCCCATACCGGGTGGAGATTATTCCCAGTTCAATAATGACATCCACATCCTGATCGATGAAGACGGTCTGAATCCGAACTTTGACGAAGCCTTCAATCTGACCAATTTCCTTCCACCGGATTCGAGCTATCTGCCTGACACCTTGATGGCGAACATGGATACCCTGAGAGCTTACACGGATATGAACCTCTTCATCGACCAGTTCCAGATACAGGGAGCGACATACTACAATGCTTCCATCATCTGGCACTGGTCCGAACAATATCCGGACGAATTCAAAATCGTCCGTTACGCTTTCGATCCGACGAATGAAATCTACTGCGGAGGCTGGAATTTAAGAGCGCAAAGACCCTCTCTCGGCCAGGATCCTGCTACGGGCTATCTCTACTGCGTTTACCAGGAATATGACGTGGATTCAACCCACATTTCAGCGGGCGGCTGGCCGTCCGGTGAAATTTATGTGTCCGTTTCGACGGATGGCGGTTTGAACTGGTCGGAGGGAACGAATATCACCAACACGATCACCCCGCAAAATGCGCCTGCGGGTGAGTGTTTTTCCGAGGCGTATCCGTCGCTGTGTAAAACCGTGGATGGCGAATGTCATGTCATGTACGTTTTGGATAGAGATGCTGGTAATATCATCCAATCTGAAGGATCCTGGACTTTAAATGACGTCACCTACCACAAGGTGCCGGTCGATTCGATCCCGACGACGCCGCTGGTTCCTCAATGGCCTGAACCGGGCAGCTGTCCGTTCCATGTGATGGGTCTGCCCGCGGTACCTGATCTGTTCGTAGATATCAACTTAGTGTCCGGATCTCCGGTACCGGCCGGCGGCGGACCCCTGGTTTATGACATCTTCTGCGCTAACACCGGTCCAGTGCCTCTGACCTGGGATGGCTGGATCGATATGGTCTATGAAGGCGGTGTGCAATCGCTCACGATCATCTGCCGCCAAGGCATTAGCAACTTCCTGCCCGGCTGGACCATCAACCGCCCGGATGTGAGCTTCACGGTGCCTGCAGGCTGGCCCGGTGGCAATTACGAATGTGTCATTCACTCTGGTGTTTATCCCGACACCGTCTGGCATCAGGACAGCTTCGCCTGGGTAAAGGAAGGCGCGGTCGATCTGGATTTCGACTTTGAAGCCAACCTGCCGATAGCGGGTGTGGAGAATCCATTCGACGACATTGCTGTGACTCAGGAGACTCGCACGATTCCGGCAGAATTTGAAGTTAATGGAGCGCACCCCAATCCTTTCAACCTGTCCACCACGTTCTCCTTCACCTTGCCGGAAGCTGCACAAGTAGAACTGAAGGTCTACAACCTGCAGGGACAGCTTGTCGCCACGCTGATTGACGGTTTGAAAGATGCTGGATCGCATGACATTACTTTCGATGCATCGCAATTAGCCTCGGGGATCTATATCTACCGTTTTTTTGCAGGAGAATATATTACTAATGGCAAATTGATATTGGTGAAGTAGGGCGATTAGACGAATCGCCTCTACACCTCGTTCCTTCAAAATAGGGAAGAGCCGTGAAACGCCTGATCTTTTCGGCGGTCTGGTTTGCTCTGATCCCGCCTCTACTGTTCGCTGCCCCAGAATCCGCCAGAACGCCTGCTGTCAATTATCCACTGCTTACCGGCGCTGAAGTTATCGATGCACCGGTTGCCCACCCGCCCTACCCGGCCTCAGATCACCGGGATCTCATCGGCGATACGGTTACCGTCGGTAGAACCTGGTACGATAATCAGCATAACGGAACCATAGGCCGGATGATTGTGAAAGATGAGTACGGATGGCTTCACTTCGTCTGGATGAACGGGCTGGATTACGGTGCGACGAACCGACACATTTACTACAACGTCATCAATCCGGAGGGTGTTCAGGGCTGGCCGGAGACGGGGTATCCGGTGGAATCGTCGTACAGGGCCGGTTACCCGTGCCTCGACGTCGGTTTCGAGGGCAGGGCCTTCCCGGCATTTCATTGGACGAACGTACCCGGAGGGGATTTCTGGACGGCAATTGCGACAGATTTTTTCCCGCACAGCGGCATGTTCATCACTTACGAAACACCGCAGATTCCGGGAGTACCTGAAGTGATCTGGCCGCGCATGCAGATGGATTGGAACGGATACATTCACGTTGTATCCACCGAGAATCCAGAGTCAGGACAAGCCGGCGATCCCCAGCGGCATTACTATACCCGGGGGACCTACGATCCAATGACGTACTCTATTACCTATGATCCCTGGGAAGAGATGACCTGGACAATGGTCATGGGCGCCGAACCTGGACAATGGTCATGGGCGCCGACGTGGCGACGTCTCCTGTATCGGATCGGATCGCCTTCGGATGGATGCATTGCCGGGATGAAGGCTTTCCTGTGCCGGGCGGGAGTTACAGCATTTTCAACAATGACGTCTATATCCTGATCGATGAGGATGGGGTTGATCCCGATTGGGAACAGGCATTCAACTTGACCAATTTCATTCCTCCAGAATGGTGGTGAGGCATCCCATTTAACGGGGACACCCTTAGGGCCTTCACAGACATGTCCCTCTTCTTGGATCAAGAAGACTACCTTCACGTGGCATTCACAACCCCATCTTACTTTTGGGATTGGGGTGCTGGCACTTATTACTGGCATGCCTCCATCATCTGGCACTGGACGGAACA
>JALGZU010000574.1 GCA_025774735.1 candidate division LCP-89 bacterium
TAAGACCACCACGACCGAACGCATCCTCTACTTTGCCGGGAAGATCCATCGGATGGGGGAGGTCCACAACGGTTCCACGGCCATGGACTGGATGGCCCAGGAACGCGAGCGGGGCATTACCATCACGTCCGCGGCGACGACGATCTACTGGAACGATCAACGCATCAATATCATCGACACACCCGGCCACGTAGATTTTACCGCCGAGGTGGAGAGGTCGCTGCGAGTTTTGGACGGAGTCATTGCTCTTTTCTGCGCAGTCGGCGGGGTTGAACCTCAGTCTGAGACAGTATGGCGCCAGGCCGATAAATATGGTACGCCGCGCATTGCCTTCGTCAACAAGATGGACCGCGTGGGGGCGAATTTTTACGGAACCGTCGAAAACATAGAGAAAAAGCTTTACAGCCATCCGGTTCCTCTACAGATTCCGCTGGGAGAAGGAGAATTATTCACCGGTTTGATCGATCTGATCAAGATGCGGGCAGTTTTTTATAACGAGAATTCGTTGGGGGCATTGTGGGAGGAGAGTGATATTCCAGACGCGTTGTTGCCGAAGGCACAGGAATATCGGGATAAAATGCTTGAAGCAGTTTCCGATTACGATGATGAATTGATTGCGCTGCTCCTGGATGAGAAGCCCGCACCGGAAGACGTTATTCGTCGCGCAGTACGCAAGGCTACGTTGGACTGTAAAATCGTCCCCGTTTTCTGCGGTAGCGCTTTTAAAAACAAAGGTATTCAACGCCTTCTCGATGCCGTCATTCACTACCTGCCGAATCCTGCGGAAGTTGGAGATATCAAGGGAATCAATCCCAAGAACGACAAGGAAGAGACGCGCAAACCTTCGGACGACGAGCCCTTCTCAGCCCTCTGCTTTAAAATCGTCAGTGATCCCCACGTGGGTAAGCTGAATTACTTTCGCGTTTATTCCGGTTCGCTTTGCACCAGTAAGACGGTTTACAATCCCGTTTTAAAGAAGCGAGAACGCATTGTAAAACTTTTACAGATGTTCGCAAACAAAAGGGTGGAGATTCCCGAAGTTTATACGGGCGATATCGTGGCTGCTGTAGGACTGAAGGTTTCCCGGACCGGCGACTCACTCTGCAATGAAGGTCACCCCATTATTTTGGAGAGTATGGATTTCCCTAAGCCGGTGATTTCCGTGGCCATAGAGCCGAGGACGAAGGCTGATCAGGATAAGATATCAGATGCTCTTAATCGACTGGCCGATGAAGATCCTACCTTCAATGTCACAACGAACGAGGAGACCGGGCAGACCATCATCTCCGGCATGGGTGAATTGCACCTGGAAATTTTGATTGACCGGTTGGTGCGCGAATTCAAGGTGATGGCAAACATCGGCAAGCCACAGGTCGCATACAAGGAGACGATCCGCCAGGCAGTCACCGCTGAAGGGAAATTCGTCCGCCAATCCGGTGGCAGGGGACAATACGGTCACGTGAAGCTCGAGATCGAGCCCGGCGATCCAGGGTCCGGATATACCTTCGAGAATCGTATAGTCGGCGGAGCCGTTCCACGCGAATACGCCAAACCGGTATCTCAGGGCATCAAGGAAGCCATGAAGAATGGCGTGGTTGCCGGATATCCCCTGATCGATATCAAGACCGCTCTGATCGACGGTTCCTACCATGAAGTGGATTCATCCGAACTGGCATTCAAAATTGCCGGATCGATGGCTCTCCAGGATGGTGTGCGGCGCGCAGACCCTGTCGTAATTGAGCCGGTCATGGGCATTGAAGTTGTCGTCCCTGAAGATTATCTCGGCGAAGTGATCGGCGATATTAATTCCCGCCGGGGACGCATACTGGGGATCACCCCGCGCAACAACGCTCAGGCGGTGCGTGCTCAGGTGCCCTTGCGCGAGATGTTCGGATATGCCACGGCCCTGCGGTCGCTCTCCCAGGGACGGGCAATTTTCACCATGCAATTTGACCATTACGACGAGATCCCCGAGCAAGTTTCCGAGAAGATGCTGGAGAAAGTCTCTTTTTAATCGGACGGTTGGTTTTGGGATGATCTCTACGTATCTGAGTTTAAGTTTATAAAAAAGAAAAGGAAAGCAAATGGCCAAGGCGAAATTTGAACGCACCAAGCCCCACGTAAACATTGGCACGATCGGTCATGTCGATCACGGCAAGACGACGTTGACGGCGGCGATCACTCAGATTTTGTCGAAGCGGGGTTTAGCGCAGGCGATGTCGTACGACGAGATTGACAATGCAACGCCCATGTGGATTGTCCGGGGCATGCGGACTTCGTGAAGAACATGGTGACAGGTGCGGCTCAGATGGATGGTGCGATTCTGGTGGTATCGGCGGCTGACGGCCCCATGCCGCAGACGCGGGAGCACGTGCTTTTGGCTCGTCAGGTGAACGTACCCTACCTGGTGGTATACCTGAACAAGGTGGACCAGGTTGATGATCCCGAGCTTTTAGAGCTGGTGGAGCTGGAGGTTCGGGAGCTGTTGTCGCAGTACAAGTTTCCCGGCGACGATGTACCGGTGATCATGGGCAGCGCCCTGGAAGCCCTGTCGAATATC
>JALGZU010000104.1 GCA_025774735.1 candidate division LCP-89 bacterium
CCTTCTCCGATGACCAGGAGCGGTGCGTTCAACAATTCGTAAAGCGGGTTGCCCGGCGCACGTGACATGTAATAGCGGCCGTCGGCTATGATTCTTTCCGCATTAAAACCGAACCGGTACGCATCAGGATCGTTCCCTAGCGACGCCGTCAGAAAGACCAGCCGGCTCAGCAAAATCATGGCGAGCACACCCAAAAAGAGATACATTTCCTTCTTCTGAGCGGGCAACCGGAAATTGAGCTTTTCCAATAATGCATTCATCCCGATGATTACCAAGTACCTGAACTTTCCCTTATACCTTTTTCGCTCTGATTAAATTGTAGTCATTCCGCCGCAGTAGATCTCCCCTACGAAGATGTCTTTTTCCATGGTATCAGAACACCCTGCTTGTGCGATGGCTCAATCATGTATCTTACCAGGCGATCCCCTTCACCTCCGCGTTCACCGGCGGCACCTTTGAACGGTTCAATTCGATAATCTCTTTGCCCGAGAGATCGTACGGATTCAGATCGACGTCACTCTGCCCCACCACCAGGACGTCCGCGAATTCTATCAAATCTTCCAGCTTAGAGATCATGAGTTTATCGATATGCGGAATCTCCCGTTCGATGTACTGGCGATTGGCGCCGAAAATGGATGAAATCCGGACGTTGGCATCGTAAATCTTCACCGGATAACCCCGCCCGATCAGGTATTCCACCAGATGTACCAGAGGACTCTCGCGCAGATCGTCCGTCCCCGCCTTGAACGCCAGACCGATCACCCCCACAGGGCGCCGGTCACGGCGCGTAATCATCTTGAGGGCTTCATCGATTTGTTCCCGGTTACTGGGGATTAGTGACGCCAGGACCGGAGTAACCTGATCGACCGAACGGGCGTAATAATTCAGGGCACGTACGTCCTTGGGCAAACACGATCCGCCGAAAGCAAAACCCGGCTTCAGGTAGGCGCTGGATGTGTTCAACTTATCATCCCGGCAGAAGATGTCCATCAGGAGATGTGAATCCACGCCGGCGCTCCTGCAGAGACGGCCGATTTCGTTTGCGAAACAGATCTTCAACGCATGAAAAGAGTTGGAGGCGTACTTGATCATCTCCGCCGCTTCAATGGGAACCGTAACCAAGGGCGCTTCGACAGCAGTGTACAGTTCCGATACGATATCAGCCGCCCGCTCATCCATCGAGCCGATCACCGTATAAGGCGGATGATGAAAATCGTACACGGAAGTCCCTTCGCGCAGGAATTCGGGATTGATGCACAAACCGAAGTTTTCCCCGGCCTTCTTTCCGGACGCCTCTTCCAGGATTGGCAACGCCTGGCTACGAATCGATCCGGGTAGCATCGTCGAACGGTTAACCACCACGTGGTACTTCGTCTTCGATGCCAGCGCACTCCCTATCGCCCGGCAACAGGCCGCCACGTAATCCAGGTTCAAACTGCCGTTCTCGTTGGATGGCGTCCCAACACAGATCAAGCTGACGTCGCAGCTCTGGATGGCATCCTCCGTAGATTCCGTGGCGCTAAGACGGCCGCCTGCGACCGTTTCCCGCACGATTTCGCCGATCTCGTCTTCGACTATCGTGGACTTGCCCTCGTTGATCATGCGCACTTTATCGGGATTGACGTCCACTCCGATGACGCGATGCCCCAAACGGGCGAAACAGGCCGCCGAAACGCACCCCACATATCCCAATCCGAAAACCGCTATCTTCATCGGCTTTTTCTCCGCTCTCCGTTCACTGGATGGATGCCTTAATATACTCGTTGATCCGGGCGATCGTGTTATCCCAGTAATCCTGCCGCTCGCAACGCAGTTCAGCAACTTCCGCCCGGTAATGGTCCAGCTGGCTCAGCAGCTCTTTCACGGCACGCTCGATATCCTGCGCAGTGTTATCGACGAAAATAGCGCCGCGATAAAAATTCTCCCTGAGCACAGCCCAGTCCGAAGTGACGATGGGTATAGCCCAGGACATGGCTTCGTAGGCTCCCATCTGCATCACGTGGTCGTTCTTCACCAGGATGATCGCTCCGTCCATCGCCTGCACCAGACCTACGTAGTCGGGGCGGGGCTGAAAGTCGGTGAAGATGACGTTTTCCGGCGCGCTGCTGACCAGGTCAGGCGGTGCGTTTTTCAACGCTCCGGTAATGTAGAAACGTACCCCCGTCAACCGCCGGCAAGCTTCCAACACTTCCTGCGTAGGTTCATCCTGCGCGAAAGTCCCGATAACCACCAGGCTGGGCTCTTCTGACCGCTCGAAAGGAATTACCGGTTCCTCCTTGACCGACAGAGCCCCCAGAACCTCGACCTTCCCTCCCCAGGATTCCGCCAACTCTCGGTGATACTGATTCGTGACGATGCTGAACAACGAATGCCGGTAAGCGTATTTCATAACCGGCAGCGACCAGTTCCACTGTGGTTTGTTGAAAAGTCCCGAGTGCGAATCGATCACGTACTCGACGCGTACAAAGCGGGAGACCAGGAACACCGTCAAAGGCAGGAATATGGGCTGATTCATCACGAAAACGAGCTGCGGCCGCCTCTTCAGCAGGTACCAGACCGTGTGTAGAGTCATCACCAGGTATCGCAGGATCGCTTTAGGTACGTTCCCTTTACCTGCGAGATAGGTGAAATAGACCGGTTCCGCACCGAAACTCTCGGCCAGGGTCTGGCTGCGCCTCGAATAAGGTAACCAGGTCAGGAAAACTTTGCGCGTTGCCGGATTTAAGCTGCTCGGGCTGATACCGCCAGCTTGTATCCGCTCGTCTGGTTTTTCGACCGTCGCTCGCTCCATAGGCTCAAGGGGTAACTGATGGGAAACAAACCATAGGCCAGTTTGGGTGCTCTCAATGCCAGCCGGTAGAGGGCCGCCGAAACCGGGCTCTTAAGCAGATAGGTCCAGCGATCCAGCTCGAATCCGGACCGACTCAGCTTCTCTTTCAAGATCTCGACCGTGTAGTGGTGTACGACGGAGAATTTCTCCATATGCCGCGCTTTTTCTGCTTCAGAAAAACCTGGATAGGTGAAAGAATCGACGCTCAGAGCCAGCCTGCCGCCCGCTCTCATGACCCGGCGCATTTCACCCAATGCTCCCAGATCGTCTTCAAAATGCTCGAGAATGCAAATTCCGACAGCACAATCGAAGGCTCCGTCTTTGAACGGCAGATGATGAGCATCGTTCCGGATGGCGCCCTGCATCGTTCCCGCCTGGAGGCGTGCCCGTTGCAGGCGCTTCAAGTTCAGGTCAAATCCCACCACTCCGCCCACCTGCGGTATCATTTTAGCCGTCCAATAGCCATCGCCGCAGGCCACGTCGAGCAGCCGTTCGGATCCCTGCAAATCGAGATACTGCATCAAGAGCTTATATTCGAGTTGCCGGGAAACGTTCAGCCCGTTCAGCGGAATATGTATATCTCTGCCGAGTATCCTTACTTCCATACACCTACTGGATATCCACCACCAACCGGTCGTCCACCCACTTCCAGTATAACTTTAAGTTATCATTAATAAATAACGAATTATTTGAAGTTTTTATGTCTGCTGAAGAAGCCGTATCACCTGCTTCAAAGAAGACATTTACGACATCTACCGGGGTCTCTCTCACGATGGACTCCGTCACCACGCTTGCCGGAAGGTAGCTGCCGTTTCTGTGGCAAACCCAACCTTGCCACTTCGGCTCGGTCGCTCCTCTGAAAACCTCAATGTCGGTCGGTTCTTCAGCGATGAGGATCTGGTCAAGTCGCCTCTGATCGGTTCGCCAGACGACATGATTAGAATCTGCGATGACCGCTTCCCAGTTTTCATCTGCATGAAAGGCCACCTCGATGCGGTGTTGCCCGCGTCCAGTGATGCGGTCTGCAACCAGAAGTACGAAGGGTCCATCAGTCATCAGGAACATGGCTCTGCGGTGGATGACCGGATTTTTCAGGCGCGTGTAGCCATCATGCTCAGCGGTGATGACGATGCCTCGCGGTAGCTCTTTCTTCTCGATCAGCTTCACCCTTGCTCCGCGACCGAAATTGAAGGCTCCTGATACGTCGGAACTGTCGCATTCATCTATGGTCACTGTATTGTGAGCCAGGGTGGATCGAGCAAAAGCGCGTGCCTCTCCATCAACGTAACTGAATCCACCCGGATCCACCAGAAAACGGCAATCCGACAGGTGGATTTCAAAACTCAAGCTGTCGGCGTGAGCGTGATGAGAGGCTCCGGGCAGGCCGAACAGGCCTGCGTCGAAGAGCAGCGCTCCTCCGTCTGCAGGCGTGGCGATCCAATACCCGCCGCAGCTATAAATACCACCGGATGACGGTCTAAATCCCTCAGAGAGGTCCTCGAGACTCAGGCCGTTCAACATTAACTGTAGGTTGACACCGATTTCCGGGTTCCTATTGCCCGTTTTCAAAAGCCGACCCAATTCGGCGAAGGCGCATCCCTCGCGTTCCTCCCTGCTCGATCCAGCCATGCGGTCGCTGTCACCCAGCGCGAAGAAACCACCGTCGCGGGCTCTCAGCTGATCCGCCCGGACAGCCATCCGTGCCAGTTTCTGGGCGAAGTCGTCCGAAAACTCATTGCCCGTCGTCTTGCCCAGAACCCAGGCTTTGAGAAAGTTGGTGCCGGTGATCAGGTGATAGTTGGTGCTCAACTCGGCATTCATGCCATCGTCGAGTACCTGGTGGCGGATTTCACGCTCCAGAATCCGCTGACCCATGGTCTGCCAGCGCGTTGCTCGGGAATGACCGGATAGGCAAGTTCCTAAACAGAACAGCGCCAGCCCTTCGTAAATCCGGTGATTGCCCGTTCGAGTCAGGTTCGTCTGGATTGTCCACCCGGCGGACGCCAGGCTGCGCAGCGCTGCCCGCCGACCTGTCTCGCCTAGATCGGGACCGGTCAAGGTGAGCACTTCGAGCAGAACCAGCACCCGGATAGATTCGTCCACAGAATCACGGCGGTTGCCCTCCTCGCTCACTCGATCCCATTCAGTGAGATAACCGTCGATCGCACTAAGATATTTTCCGTTGTCCTCCGCGATCGACGCAGCGCGTGCCAGCGACAGTAGAAATTCGAGTCTGCAGAGCATGCGATGGGAGTACTTTTCTGCGGTACTTGCGCTTTCAGCGCCTGCTAAATCGATGCGCCGCCGACAAAATTCCTGCAAGGTGGTCCAACCCGAAACTACCTCATCCGCCTCACTCAACATATCGGTTCGCGCTCGTTCGGATTGCTTCCCTAAAACTTCTACAGCCCTGATGGGATCCAATCCGTAGCGCACAGGATCACCCCGGTCCAGCCAGGCTGTCTCCCGGCGTAGATGTATGCCCCGTAAAACCGGCATAGTGAGTTGCCGCCCGACTGTTTTTAATCGCCACAGGGTGGTGTCAAAGAGCTGTCCCGGCGTCTTGCCTCTGATCAGAGCCCGAGTCAAGTTAATCACCTCGCGCCGATAATGAAGCCGCCGAATGAGTGTTTCGGTCACCCATAAGCCCCTGGTACAGGGTCATGATTTTTTTACTCAGTTCATCCCAGCTGAACTGTTGAGCCGTCTGCATAATATGCTGACGATCCCATTCCCTCGCGAGAGCATCTCGAATTTCCCCCGCCAAGGCCTCGGGATCAGTAGTGTCGGGTATCAGTACCCCCAATCCCGGGTCCGCCAGCGCCTCCGGAACTCCGCCGACCGAAGTCGCCAACACCGGAGTACCGCAAACGAGTGCTTCGTAGATGACCGTCGGCCATCCCTCCTTCGAACTGACCAGGCACATCAGCGCGGCGCCCGCCAGAAACCGGGGGACATCTCGGCGTGCGATAATACCGTGAAAACTGACCCGATCTTCCAGACGTAGCTCCGCGACCAGCCGCTCCAGTCTCACCCTCGACGGACCCTCGCCGGCGATCTCCAGGTGGACAGCCCGGGGGAGGTAAGGTATCGCGCGAATGAGCAGGTCAACCCGTTTCACGTCTCTCAGATTCCCCAGGAAGACGATTTTTTCCGTATCACGGTAGGAATCTTCGACTCCAGCGAAGAGATGACCGGGAAAGCCGTTGGGAATGACCCGAAGCCGGTCTTCTTCAAATCCTAATTTGGTCAGTTCGCCGCGTAAAAAACCGCTAACCGGAATCACGGCATCTGCACGATTTATAACGGACGCCAATCCCCTTCGCACCCCCTCCGGGATGGAATGCACATCACTGCCGTGGGCTGTAACGACCAGTGGGGTATCACTTTTATCGAGCCATCGAGCGCAGGCCATCCCGTCAGGGAAGAGCGTATGCGCGTGCACAACGTCGAAGCTCTCATCGAAATTCTCATCGAGCGCCCGGCTGAGACTATCCACTGCCTTTGGTACCTTCGCTTGATCCATTATTCCCGAGTGGAAGGCAATCTCAACGGGCTCAAGCTCGTTTACGAGGATCAAGTCGGGCCGGGTTCTATACCGATACCGTTTAAATCCGGATAACAACTGACCGAGGTTGATTTCTCCACGCCGCGCCGTCCGGTCGACCGGTACCGCCACACTCACGTCGCATCTTTGTGCCAGCGCGGCGGTCTGTTCCGAAACAAAGGCCCCGAAATTAGACCAGTCTCTGCGCGGCCATAAATGGGATACGACCAGAATTTTCAAAGGTCAGCCCGTGTGGTAAAAATAAGATTATTCATGAAGAGGATCTCTCCCCTCTCTCCAGACCAGAAACGGTCCGATAGAAAGCACGTCGACGCAATTCTTTTCGAGTGACCGCAGGGCATCGTCTGGAGTACACACGATAGGCTCCTCGTGCATGTTAAAGCTGGTATTGACCAGCAGAGGCAGCCCCGTGCGTTTCTCGTACTCTTTCAAAATGCGGTAGTAAGACGGGTTGGCGGATTCCTTCACCACTTGAGGCCGCGCCGTGCCGTCCACGTGACAGACGGCCCTGGCCCTCTCATGCCACTCTTGCTCGACGTCGAAGGTGATCGTCATAAAGTAGGAAGCATATTCGCCGCTCGCATAGTTCTTGTAAAGCTTGGGCGCCGCCTCGTGAAGCACACTGGGGGCAAACGGCATGAACTCCGTGCGTTGTAGGCGGTCGTTCAACCATTCATTGATGTTCTCATCCGTAGGATCGGCTAGAATCGACCGGTTTCCCAGGGCGCGCGGGCCGTATTCCATGCGTCCGTTGAAGCGCCCCACGATCTTCTTGCGGGCGACCAGTTCGGCCGTTTCCGCTTCGATGTCTTTAGCCTGTCGCATTGGGAAGGAGTACTTCAGGAGCGTTTTTTGAATGTTGGAATCGCTGAAGTCGGGACCGTAGTAAACATCCTCTATCACATCAGGCTCATAGGCTTTCCCCTGCTCCCGCAGATGTTCCGACCAGACCAGCATGGCAGCTCCGGTAGCTGTTCCACCATCCCCCATGTTGGGATGAATGAAAACCGACTTGATGCCCTCGAGTTCGGCCACGCGCTGGTTGATCTTCACGTTGGCGAAAATCCCCCCGGCTAGCACAATATCTTCAAAGCCCGTTTCATCGATAAAGGTGCGTGAAAACTCAACCACGTACTCCTCGATTAGCGCCTGCGCCGCGGCGGCGATATCCTCTCGATGGAAGGAATCTCCGTTGGTACCGGGCGGAGCATCAACGACTTTACCCTTTTGAAACCGGTACCGGAATGTATCGTGGAGATAGTCCAGCTGCAGATTCGAGTAGTGGCTCCCGTAATAATCCCCCCGCAGAAAATGGATCAGATTGGTGTTACGAATCTGGGCCGGGGTTTTCTCATCGGCGATGGGTGTGTGAAAATCTCTGCGGTCTTCGTTGATATCCACCATCTGGCGCAGTTCTGATTTGAGCTTTTCCGGATCACCGTAAGCTGCCAAACCCGTAATTTTCCCTTCATGGCGGTTACGTTTAAAACCGAGGTACTTGGTTACTCCGCTATAGAATTTTCCCAGCGAATGGCGGTCCAGCACTGAGTGCAAGCTGCGGACTACACCTCCCTCTCCTATGAAAACGCCCATCGATTGCCCGTCGCCGGACCCATCGCCGGTGATGATCAGCGCCCGGTCTTTCCCCCCCTGGTAATAGGCGGTGGCGGCATGGCAAAAATGGTGATCCCGGGTTTCAATAGTGGCGGTTGTTATTCCACAGCCCGCCAGAGCGGTCCTGTATTTTTCCATGGCGTACCGGCGCCCATCCTCCCAGGGATCGGATCGGAACTGGCGCATTACCAGGTCTTTCACCATGCGCGTTCGGAACGCCAGGTCCTTCTCGTTAGCCGTATCGAAACGTCCGCTGCGGTCCACGACGTAGTCCGTGTACCAGCGCGGCATCCGTTCGAAGTTTGAATTGAATCCTAGGACCACCTTGTCAACGTCTCCCGCTGACACGCCGGCGATGCGCAGCACTTCAGCGATGGCCAGATAGGGAAAACCGCAATGGTATTTGATCCGCGACAACCTCTCCTCGGCGATGGAGGCGGTAATCTTCCCATCGACCAGGAGGGTGGCCGTGGCATCATGCAGGATATTCAGACCTAAAACAACCATTTCTATCTCCGTAAGCTTTCGAATAGTAAAATCGGTGTCATTTGACCATTTTCCTCACATTTCTCCGGCGAACCGGTTTAAATATGAAACTCAGGGCGTAAAAATCCCGCGTAAGATCCCCACCCGGTAGATCGCCGCTGCCGTTGCCCAATACGTAAATGGCAGCGGATAGAATATCCACGAGTCGATGTAAAGTGTGGAAATTACATAAATAACCGTCATCCCACCGAATCCCAGAGCGATGGATTCCCAGAAGGGATCGTCGATCCTTTGAAGAAATCGCAGACCAATCCGAGATATCCGACCTCCAGCACCGTGTAAGCATAGCCGGTGACAGTGCCATAGAGTCTCGGATTAAGGGCGATCAGTGAGTTGGGATTATCAACGATGGATGTAGGAGTCAGCATGCCTGGCCCCCGTCCGACCGCCATTTCAAAAGGAGACCGCAGCTCATCCTGAATGACGCTGAAAGCCTGCAGCCGCCCGAGCCCGGCGTCCGATGGTCTGGCGCTGTAAGTATACACATAGTCGGGATTAAGGATTTGGTCGAACCCTCGCCCCCCCAATCCAACCTGAATCCCAATTACGAGAGCTATCCCGATAATACCCGCAGTAAAAAGCCGCTTGATGAAAACACCTCCGTGAAAAAATGGCGTTATCAATAACATGTAGAACGTTGCCAAGGCCATTAAAAACACCCCGGCCCTGGCCGAAGCGAGAAAGATGGGAACAAATAAGAGTGCCGCTCCGGTTGCACGGCTCCAACGAAAGCCGCGCACCAGGATCAGGCCGAAAAACAGGCAATAGATCATGGTCATGAATACAGCTGTGTACCCTCCGCAGGAAAATCCCAGAACGCCCCCCGAAAGGTCGACTCGTGTACCGAAAGGCTTGGGTGCGATATTGGTGTACCAGGTGTACTGCATGATCGAAGCGACCACTTGGACGAAGGCCACCACGATGATCCCTATGATGAGCCGGCGCATCAGTTTTTCATCCGGTTCCGCCATCAGGATCATGATAAACATCAACGGGAAGGCGACATGCCGCAACAATCCTTTTATCGACGGGTAAATCCCCGCCTCACTGCCCGCGATAGACAAACATCCCAGGGCAATGATCGATAAGAGCAGGTAATTGATGTGCGTACGGGCTGGCAGTGAAAAGGGTGTAAAAAACAGTTCCCGCAGCAGCATCATAACAATCAGGGCGTACCCCAGGTTAATTAGGGGGCTGGGAAGGCTAAAGAACCAGATAGTATAAGATAGAAAATAGCTGGCTAGACCGATGAGTAAGAGCGAGACTTGAAAGCGTGTCAGAACGGTGAGGAAGATGACCAGGGCCGTCGTCATCAAGAGCAGATAATTGTTCGAGCCGGCCACGGCGTTGGCCAACAGACCGACCAGCGGAAACAGGATCAGCAGAGTTACCGCCTTCTTACCGATATTCGGAAGATCCATTATTTTCGTTTGGGTCGTCATGACGCGTTCCCCCTCAGCGTGAGAGAATCCTTCACGACCTCACCCAGATAGGTGTGCAGAATTTCGGCTTGCTTCTCCCAGGTAAGATCCGTTTCAGCGCGGCGTCGCCCACTCTGACTCATCTCCGCCAGGCGGTCTCGTTGCGAGTAGGCTTTGCGAATGCCTTCGGCGAATGCTTCCGGAACGGCCTCTGCGACGTAATAAGCCTCACCGTCGTCCGGGAGCACGCTTCGGTGAGCCACAATATCGGTCAGCAGTACCGGCTTGCCCATGGCCAAATATTCCATCAATTTCAAGGGACTCGATACCCGCCACCAATGATGGTCGGGCAGGGGAACGGCGCAGAGGTCGGCAGCGGCGATCCAGCCCGGGACGTCGGCATAAGGAACGCTGGACTCCAGAATCACCCGATCCAAGATTTCGTCATTCACGATGGTTCTCAACTGCTTCCACTCGTTGCCGCCACCCACGATCAACATCTTGATGTTGTCGTTATCCTGAAGATATTTAGAAGCCCGAGCCAGTTCGATGACGCCCCGGTTCTCGTTGACCGACCCGTGATAGAAAACCACGAACTTATCCCCTAAACCGAGTTTGCGGCGCAGTTCTGTCGCCTCCTGAGGCTTGAACCGGTTCGTATCCACTCCAGAAGTCCAGACGCCCACCCGGTCAGGCGTAAAATGATAGTCCCGGCAGATCAGCTCTCTGAGTGGCGGCGTTATCGTAGTTATTCCGTCGAAATGCCGCCGGGCATAGGTCAAGGCTGCACGGTACACCCGCTGACCTTTGCCGCCGTCGTGCTTGACAGGCACGGTCCGGACGTCGTGAACAAATTTGCAGTCCACAAATCCAAGGTAGCGGAGCAGAACCACCAGTCTTACCAGCGTCGCCGACATCCAGTCTGTCAAAATAATATCCGGTCGATACTTCGCGCACAATACGGGGAGCAACACCGTCACCAGCAGGCGGTAACCCATCAGTTTTCCAAATAGCATTGGCAAGATGACGTAATAATCCGGCAGTTCTGAGCGAGTACCACTGGAAGCGACCACCACGCGAATCTCAGCTCCCTTCTTCTGTAGCAGCGGGGGAATTTCAATCAGTTCGGTGTGACTGAAAGAGTCATCCGTTGTGCTGTTTAGCCACAAGATCTTCATGCCTGTATGAGCCTGTCGAAAAGTTCCAGATAGCGCGGCAGCAATAGATCCAATCTGTAGGCGTTGAGGGCGAATTTCCGGGCCCGTTCACCGGTTTCTAAGCGTTCCAGCTCATCGCTGAGTAAAGCACGCAACATCGATTCCAGTTCGTCCAAGTTGTTCGCCTTCCCCCCCAAGCCTTCCCGCTCAATCACGTCATCAGGATCGATCCCCAGAGTCAGGGTGGGAATGGAGTTAGCCCAGGCTTGCTGAAGTACGTTAGGAAATCCTTCGAACTCGCTGGTGTTCACCACCAGCGTCGCCACCGCAATGCGCCGTTCCGATTCCGCCGGATCCAGAGGCCCCATATAGCGAAAGTTGCGCAGCACATCCTGCGCCCGTTTGATCGTCTGCAATACCGATCCATTTAGACAGGCGCCAGCCATGACAAAATCGCAGTCGACATCCTGGCAACGCCGAGCCAACTCGAGATACAGCTCGGGACGCTTCATCTCCTTGATATTTGAAACCCAGAGGACTTGTGGTGGGTTCTTTTTCGCTTTGATCAGCCCGTTCTCCACCCTGATGTGGTTTGGAATCACCATGCCGGATCTGCCGTAATTCTCCCCGAGCAGTTGTTGTTGCTGCTGCGTTTGCAGGACTATAGCATCGGTGTGCAGGATGCCCCAATCCTCGATTCTGCGCCACAGCGGATGCAGGATAAGCTCCATCGGGTTACGATGCGTCGCCGCTTGAAACAGGTCTTTCGAACGGATCACGTCGGCAATGGAAGCAAGCGCGAAGACACTCGGCTTAATCAACTTGCGCGCGATATAAGGGACCAATCCCGTGTAGGGGCTTCTCACCCTCTGGTAGTACAGGTCCGCCCGGCTCCCCATCATGGCGCTCTTCAGATGGCCGTAATTCAGAAGAGCATACCGCTTTTTTCGCATCGGCAGTGCGAAAACGTCCATTCCATCCACACACTCGACGCGAGGCTTGTCAGCGGACCTCTCGCAGATATAAGCCGTTTCCCAGCCGCGTTCCTGCAGAGCTTGTCCGAGCAGCTGCACCTGTCTCTCGGCACCACCGATGTCGTCCCCGTAAAAGGTCTGCAGTATGAACGCTATTCTGGGCATATCATTGCCAGCAATATGGCACCGGTTGAAGGGTTACCGAGTACGAAACCCGTCCACCCTCATCGACAGGATTTTCGTTCAGTGGAATCTCCTCATCCTCCAGATGCAGCCGGCACTGCTGCGGCGGATTCAGGTAGAAAGTCAGCCCGCTGACGTCCGGATCGGACAGGTCGCCGAGAGATTCAAACCACCCGTTGACGTTGATTCCGGCATCACCGGATGTGGCCCGGAGTTTCAGCCGCCGGCGCAGTTCAACATAGCGGCATAATCGAGATGGCGTTGTGATCCAGAGATCCCCGTCTCGCTGGCGCTGCGCCAGACGCTCCAGGACAGCGTAGCTTTCCACTGTGAACGGTTTCTCGGGTGAAGGGCGTCCTTTACCAAGATGCGTATATAGTAGCGCAGCCCCACGGTTCTCGACCAATCGCCGTACGTTTTTTGCTGACAGGACGTCCGGCAGATGATCCGAACCATCCTGCTGAAAGCTGCCGAAACGGATCATCTCGTATGCGACTGTCCCGTCCCGGAAGGTGAACGGCTTTATGAGCCGGTTCGCCAGATGGGGGGTCTGCAAATCCGTAGAACCTCTAAAGCGTTTCAGAATGTCCTTCAGAGCGTTCCGGCCCAGGGCACTGCCTTCTTCGAGCCAGTCTGCGGGCTCCAGTGACCGCTCCTGTCCGGGTATCGGTGTGAGTTCTTTAATCCAGACATAGCGCACACCTGCCTTCAGGGTTAGATCGAAGTGATATTCCAGCACCTGACTGCTATCACCTCGCACGGATGCAGTTCGCGGCACATCGCCGAGGGAATCGTTTCTGCCCAGATTCTGAAAATTGTGAATATCCCCGTGATTGGTCCAGCAGGGAATCTTCAAGCCATGTTTATCCAGTTCCTCTGAAGCTCGCTGTGCGTGTTCGCGTAAAAAGCCCCCTTTCTGTGAGAAATTTCCCCAGGTATGCAGCGTATCGATCAAGCCGGAGGCTACCCCTTCCCGCAAAGCGGGCGCATATTCAGAGAGCTGACCGGAGGTGTCGCGGAAATATGAAAGAGTGTCATCCACTTCCGGGCGCACACTGAAAAAGTGCAGCGAATCTCCGGTTTCCAATCCCAGACCGGGACCGCAGGGTGTGGATTGATCTCCGTTCAAAACGTCGTGAATTGCCTTCAGCTCTACGAAATCGGCGATGCCGTCGATGTCGTTGCAGATCGCCAGAGCCGCCTTGTAAACGGGATGATCCGGATCGATTTGCTGTCATCAGGGTGTACCGGTTACCATCAGATGAAGCGAAGCCTTCTGCCTGAGGCTTTTTCCAGGCCCTTGACCTCTTCCTTCGTGAACGGATTCAATATTTTCGATAAAATGAGAAATGAAAGACCTCCGATGCCGGCAATCAGAGTAAGTGAGACGATGCCGGCGGCGTAAGTCCGGATCAGTTCCAGTAAGCCCAGGGTCATCAAGGCCGCCACCGCCAGTTTGAACAGAGCAAACCAGGGAAAAGAGAGTGGCAGGTGCCGCCGCAGAAAAATATACATCAACGAGTTTTTCAAAACAGCCGAAGTGCCCGTCGCCCAGGCGGCGCCGATAGGTCCCAACATGGGAATTAAAATGATCGCACTGATGACATTGTAAACCGCCCCGATCTTAGAATAGAGCTGCACCTGAACCTTCTCAGTGGACTGCGCCATCCAGGCGATGGGACGGGAGAAGCAATTCAGGGATTCAAAGGCAGCGATGACGGCGAGAATGTTTACTGCCCCCAGGTAGCGGGAGTCTATCAACTGGGTGATTTCAGTGCGCAATCCGATGAGAAGGACGAGAAAAGGGAGAGTCATGTAGAGAGACAGCTTGCAGAGCAGGTTGAAGCGCCTTTGCAGGAACTCCTGTGTAGGTTCTTCGGTGAATTGCCGGAACAGGATCGTGGAGATGATCAAGTTACCGACTTTCAAGGGAGTCAATCCTACCACCATGTCGACAATCCGTGCCGCGAAGGCGTACAAGCCGACTGCCGCAGGATTCAGGTAAGCGCTGATCAGATAATTATCGATGCGTCGCGAGAGAACCATGCCCCCCATTTCATTGAGATAGCTGATGGTCCCGTAACGCCTGAAACGGCTGTTTAATTTCTCGAGGCCATCAGCGCGCACCTCGACGTGCTTCGGATACTTGATCCGCACGATTGTGAGGGTGAAGAGGATTGCACCGATGATCGAAGCCAGGGAGAAACTCCAGAGGATGCCTACGAGTCCGTACCCGAGGGATAGGGCCAGGAGATACAGACTGGCCCGCAGAATCGAGACCACGATGCGGATGATGTTACGGGTGCGCTGCAGCAGGAAGGTATCCAGAATGGTCTGCGCTGTCTGGTTTACGATAGTGAAAACCAGACCCAGGCTGAAGATGGGATAGAGCGAGGCGAAATTATCGGAATTGAGGAATTCCCCCAGGTACTCACGCCCGAAGAGGCAGATGAGCGCTCCGGTCAATCCCAGTAGAAACTTCGCCACCAAGGCTCGGTACACCCATTTTTTAAGGTCGCCGAAGAGCCCCCGTTCGTACAGTTCGGGAAGGAACCGTTCGATAAGGGAGGGGATTCCGAATGAGAAGATCACTGCCACCAGGCTGATGGTGTCCTGAAACAGGTTGTACACCCCGAACTCGATCACCGGGAGCTGCCGGATGACGTAAACAGTGACGAAAACCGTTACCAATTTTTCAAAGAGCAGACCGATGTAGTTGTACACCGTGCTGGCAAATCCTTTTCTTACGTCGTCCTGGATCACTGAGCGAGGCTCCGGTCAAGTTGAGTCAATTCCAGCCGTTGCGATGTCTATATGCGTTGATAGATCCATTCAGGAATGTAAAACTTACGCTGGTTCAACACAACGCCCAACAGCCTGCTGTTTACCTTACCAAGCTGTCTTTTGGCGGATAACGCCACCTCCCAGCGCGTGACACCGGCATGGACGACCAGCACAATCGTTTCCACGTGTTTCGCAAGAGCCAGCGTATCAGCGTATTTCACGGTCGGGGCGCTATCGATCAGAACGAGTTGGAATCGGCGCGCACACTCCTCGAGAACCCCCTTCATCATCAGTGATCCGAGCAGATCTGCGGGATTAGCCGCCGCTTTACCGGCCGTGATGATCCAGAGATTCTTACGTTGCGCTGCTTTCAGAACCTGATCCAGGTCCAGTTCACCGGACAACAATTCCGTCAACCCACGCTTGCGATCCTGATTATGGAGCGTATGGAGGGACGGATTTCTCAAGTTGGCATCGATGATAACGATGCCGCCGTAGGTCGTCATCTCTGTGTCCACGGGAAGACCGTCGAGGCGGTCGCGCGCCATGAGGCGTCCCCAGTTTGCAGCGATTGTGGAGCTGCCTTCCCCGCGCACAGATGCCGTAATGAGGATCGTTTTGAAGGGAGATTGCGTCTTCAAAGCCTCGATGTTCTCCTGGAATACCTGGAGATCGTTAGCCAGATGGCGAGGAATCGTTTCGGACAGCGGGTGAACAGACGTGTCCTCAGATTGTTCCAAATCCACGGGGCTCTCGGATTCGCCCTTCCGGTCAGCCCACTTAAAGATATCTCGGTAAATGCTCACGATGTCTCAATGCTCCTGATTGACGCCAGTGTCTCTAAATCCAGATAGCGCTGCACCTCCTCGGCAGATTTGAAAGAGTGGTCGAAAAAGAGTGGTCGAAAAAATCGACGAAGAAAGCCAGAGAAACGCCTGCGAATAGGCTGAAGAAGAAAACCATAACCAGTTTTATCAGACGGTTCGTCTGGATGGGCTGCAGAGGCGGAACGGCGGGACTGAGAATCTTCACCCGTACGACCATCTCTTTCTTGGATCTCGACAGCCTTGCTTCCTCGCGCTGTTTCAACAGCACCGAATAAAGCTCCTCGTTCTCGGTTATCCCGCGTGAGAGCTTTTGTAACTCCAGCTCTTTGCCCGAGAGCCCTCGAATCTGTGCTCGGATTCCGTTGGCACTGCGGCGTAGAGTCCGTTCCTCATTGGTCAGGGCTGAGATGCTTGATTCCAGTACGGACACAAACTCCAGAATACCGTCGTTGATCCTCTGCCGCAGTGCCTCGATCTCGGTATTTTTATCTTGAACTTCGATATAGGAGTCAGTGTATTTCTGCAGTAATCGGTCGCGCTCATACTCCAGGGTGCGGAGTTGATCTTTCAGGTCCAGCATGGATCCCAACGAAACGTTATCATCACCCATGTCGATGGCGGGAAGCTCTTCATAGGAACTGCTTTCAATCAGGCTCTGCAGCGCCTGCAGCCTGGACTCCTTGGCAATCCGCTCGAGGCGGATGGCATCCGCTCGGTTCTCGTAATCCTTCAGCTTCGTGAAGAGAAGGTCCCCTTCCCTTTCGGGTGAATAGAGGGTGCCGTCGCTCTGGAATTCGGCTCGTTTTTGCTGCAGATCGTTCAGGCGTGCCGCCGTTTCATCGATCTGCCGGTCGAGAAAAGCGATGGATTGGTCGTCAGAAAAAATTTTAAAGCGGTACTCGATATAGCGGTTGACGAGCTCGTTGACTAAATCCGCGCTCAGGATGGGATCAACCGATTTATAGCGAACCTTGATGATGTTCGGATCTGGGGACGGTGCGATGGTCAGACTCCGGCTTACCCTCTCGACCGCTGTCTGCATGGCGATGTCGCGCTGCTGAGACGTCTCGTAAATCGTCGTGTCCTGATAATCATACAGCTCCAGGCTGCGCACAACGCTCTCGATCACCGGCCGGGAGGTCATGATCTCCGACTCCTGGGTGTAACTGTAGCTGGCTTCCCCGCTCCGTCCGGTACTCGAAACTCGTAAAAGCAGAGCTTTCTCCAGCTCGGGATCACGCTCAAGAAGAAGCTTCGATTGCGCCTGGTAAAAGTCGGGCGTGCTGAAAATCTTGATGCTCCCCACAGCCAGGGTTAATACCGTTATCGCGACGATGATCCAGATGCGCTTGAAAACCACCGTCAGAAAGTGGCGAAGCGATGTCGAGCGGTCGGGTGCATACGATTTGTCAATCATCGGTTAACTCGCTTCAAGATTGTTCGGTATCATCTGTCCGTGCAAACAGATCTTTGAAATAATCGAAGGTCACTTTCAAGCCCTGTTGAAAAGTAATCCGCGGCTCAAACCCGAAGACAGTCTGAGCCCGGCTGATATCCGCCTGCGAGTGGGGAACATCCCCGGGCCTGGGTGGATCGAAATTCTTGATCAGGGTATTGGCAGTCAACTGTTCTATATCAGCAACCATCTGATTCAGGGTGATGCGGTCACCGCAGGCCAGATTGAATACCTCACCTGCGCCGGAGTCACTCTCTGCAGCCAGTATATTGGCGTCAACGACGTTGCTGACATAGGTGAAATCGCGCGACTGCTCCCCGTCGCCAAAGATGGTCAAGGGTCGATGGAACAACGCAGCCCGAATGAACTTGGGTATCACGGCGGCGTACTGCGATTGGGGATCCTGTCGCGGCCCGAATACATTAAAGTAGCGTAAACTGACCGTTTCAATACCGTACACTTTATAATATACCTGGCAGTAGGTCTCGGCAGCCAGTTTCGCGGCGGCGTAGGGAGAAAGAGGCGCCGGTTTCATGGTCTCCACTTTGGGAAGATCCGGATTGCTGCCGTAAATGGACGACGAGGAGGCGAAAACCAATCTTCTCACCCCTGCGGCTCTGCCGGCTTCGAGCAGGTTGAGGGTTCCTTCAACACTCGACCGGAACGAACCGACGGGATCTTCGATGGATCTGGGGACAGATGGCAGCGCAGCCTGGTGCAGGACGAAATCGACACCCTGTAAAGCCGCTTCCAGGCCGTCGTAGTGGGTGATATCATATTCAAACAGGGTGATGTCACCCTTAAATGAATCCAGATTTTCCCAACGGCCGGTAGAAAAATTATCGATGACGCGCACTGTGTGACCGCGATGCAGTAAGGCTTCCACGAGATTGGAGCCGATAAATCCCGCTCCTCCTGTCACCAGATAAGTTGCCATTTATCCCCTTTCACTTCGCCGATTTTAAGCGTTGAAGTACGTTCCACAGTATCGGCAGGCTGAGCAGTGTCCAGGAACGCATGCAGAAAACGATCCCTGACAACGCCAGGATAAATACCGGACCATAACTCGCTAAACTCACCCAATTCAATAACGGAGATGCGTAGGGATGATCCACGACCATCCGTTCATCCTCTTGATGGACTTCCATGCGGTATTCAAATCGGGTAGTGGTCACCCGGTCTGGGATGAATTTCCAGAATCGGATGAATTCGCCGCTCATTTTGAGCAGGTAAACTCCCGGCTGTTTAATCAACGGTTGTAACCGCCCCCTACCCCAACCGTCATCGGCTGTCTCCTCACTTTCGCCACCCGGAGATTCGATGATCGGCAGATGTTTTTCCACCCTGGGATCCACCAGAATCAAGCCGCCGTAGTGCTGCATGCCATAATAGGTCCAGGGCGCCAGGGTAACAACCACCACCAGAATGAACAATAGAGAAATTAAACCCGCGCGCAGGAACGGCATGCCCGATATGAACAGGAACCACAAGACCAAAAAGGGCACAAAAGCCAGACACACCGGCACCGCCAGCGATGCCAATCCCAGACAAAAAGCTGCGAATAGCAGGTATTTAAACGCCTTCAGGTTTGAATACTGCAACAGGAAATAGACCATTGCGATGAGAAGGACCGTGGTCAGCAACGTGGGATATAAAAGACCGGTGATGAATATGTAATAGGGATAAACGACGGATATCCAACCCGCCACTCTGGCTGCACCCCTACCCAGAATGCGTTCGGCGATGGAGAAGATCAGGACAGAACTGTAAGCGCCCAGTACCGCCTGTATGAATCGTATCGGAAACAGATGGATACCGCAGAGAAGATAGTTCAGTGCCAGGAAGACCGGGTAAAGCGGCGGCCGTGCAAAATCCAATCCGAATCCCTCCCCCGAGACGAGGGATTGTGCTGCCTTATCGTAAGCTTTGAAATCACTGAAATAAAATCCCTCTTTCAGCAGAACGATATGGATCAATCTCAGGAGAAAGGCGCATAGGAACAGTGCCAATGGTAGAGGGATCCGCTCACTCAGCTCCCGTAGCGACTTGAAAAATCCCCTATGTTTAGTAACAATCGTGTCGTCTGAACTGTTCACCTAGATTACGTTCTTGAGTAATTTCTGATTGACTCGCTTCTGACCGGATACGCAGGCTTTGATCAATGCGCGGTCACAAACAGCATTGATCAGCCTGGGGATGCCCCCGCTGTAATTGTGAATCTCCTGGATGGCGCTGTTGCTGAAAATCTCCCTGCCCTCGTACCCGGCGACCTTCAAGCGATGCTCGATAAAGGCCCGCGTCTCTTCCCTGCTGAGAACGTTGAGGTGAAAATGCAGTGAGACGCGCTGCTTGAACTGTTGCAGCTCCGATGAGTTCATCATCTGCAGCAATTCCGGCTGTCCCACCAGGATAATCTGAATCAGCTTCCGCTTGGCCGTTTCGATGTTGGACAGCAGCCGTATCTCCTCCAACTGCCAGCTGCGCAGGTTCTGTGCTTCATCAACAATCAGCACGGCGTTGCCACCCTTCTGGTCCAGCTGGATGAGGAATTCCTGGAGAGTTAAGAGCAGCTCACTCTTCGATTTGCCTGTAGCCTCAAGTCCAAAATCCCGGAACACGAACCTGAGCATGTCCTTCAGGCTCATATTCGAATGCACCAAATATGAAACCCGGTGAGAATCATCCAGCCGGTCGAGCAGGGCATGGATGACGGTGGTCTTGCCGACCCCGATCTCCCCCGTCAATACGACGAAACCCTTGCGCATCCGGATGCCGTAAAGCAGGTAGGCCAGGGCATCCTGATAGGATTCACTGTAATTTAGGAACTTCGGATCAGGGGTGACGTTAAAGGGTTGTTCTTTGAAACCGAAAAAGTCCAGGTACATTGGAAATTCCGTAAGTTTTGAATCGTGCGTTAAAAAGTCGCCCGTTTATTTTTGGGTATCATCTAAGATACTCTGATAATACATCCAGCGTACTGATAGATCGAGCGGCATCAGGATCGCAGGCAGATAAACCTCCACGAACTCGTTGACCTTCGAGATGAAATTCCTCGGCAGGTAGATGACGTCGAACGGTTTTACCGGGGGATCCCCTCCGGAGATGTCCCCGTCCACCAACCGATCCAGATTCCAGCGAGCCGCCACGAGTTCACCATTGTCCTGGCGGATAATCAGCACGCTCCCCATCTT
>JALGZU010000575.1 GCA_025774735.1 candidate division LCP-89 bacterium
GGGAGGGGTGTATTACGTACGACTTTCCAGGCATGATCGGGATGCCCTTCCGGATCTGTTCCTGTGGAGGAAAGGAGGGCATCGCCTAAGTGGGACGAACTCCACACCGGCCCGAATTCGGGGTCGATCCAGTTGGCGCCCCGTCCGGGGTGAGGGACAGCGGGAGTATCGACGAGGGCTTCCAGGTTGCCTTCCAGGGCATCGATCACGGCGACCTTATCCGCCTGGTTGGCTGCCACGAGGAAATAGCGTTTGGTTGAATCCCACCCGCCGTCGTGCAAGAACCGCTCGGCTTCGATCATCTTGATCAGCGGGTTGAGCGGGTCTGAGTAATCGACCAGCCATACCTGCCCGGTCTCTTTTACGTTCACGATCCACTCGGGTTTGAAGTGTGAGGCGACGATGCTGGCAACGCGCGGCTCAGGGTGGAATTCTTCTGTGTCATAGGTGTAGCTGCGGGTGCTGACCACCTTGAAAGGCTCGAGGGTCAGGCCGTCCATGATGACGAAGTGGGGCGGCCAGTAACAGCCGACGATGGCGTATTTATCGGTAAAATCACCCAGCAGACCCACGTATTTACTCACTTCAACGGAACGGGCATCGTAACATGTCTGCACTTCGGCGATCTTATCGGGGACCTCCATCCACAGGTCGATCAGGGCCAGTTTGCCGTCACGCCCGATGGTGTAGACATAGCGGCCGGTGGCCGACATGCGGGAGATATGCACCGCATATCCGGTATCGACGGTATTGACGATTTCATAGGTATCGCCATCGATGACCGCCACCTGCCCTGCATCCCGCAGGGTCGCCACGAAAAAGTTCTGCCAGTTGCGGTCGTGTTCCGGTGCGGCTGGGCGGTCGTCGACGGGCACGAGGTTCTGCCAGGAGCCTATCATCTGCTCGAGAGAAAACTCCGGCGGGGCAGGGGGTTCGATCTGAATGTACTTCGCCATGACCTCGGTTTGTTCCTGGGTGAAGAATCCCTGTTTTCCCCAATCGGGCATGCCGCGGTTCGTGCCGCTGAAGATAATCGTGCTGAGGGCCAGGGTTCCTTTGGGTAAGGTCAGGTCTGGGGTCAACCCGGGGCCTGTGGCGCCCTTCCGCAAGGTGCCGTGGCATCCGGCGCAGCGTTCGAAATAAACCTGTTTGGCCCATTCGAAATCATCCTCACTCAAAGTGGGCGCATCTCCCAACGGAGTCTCTTCCGAGTCGGTTTCGGGGGGCGGGACAAAGACGCCGGCATCTGGCATTTCTACTTCAAGAGAAGGCAGGTCTATGCCTTCGACATCCGCGTCTCCAACGATGAGATAACCCCTCATCCCTAATTCTGCATGATTGCGAATCCCGTCGATATATTCGAATAGGACAGCCTCATCAGGCAGGGTAAAGGTTAGCGACGTGGATGCGCCCTTTTTTGATACAGTGCCGGATTTAACTTCTAAATCGGGGAAAGAAATGTTGTGATCGGTATCACCGCCATTGATGAGTGTCAGGGTGATGGTTTCTCCGGGTTCTGCCGCCAAGGCGGGATTGGGAATCCCGTTGATCTCATCACTGACTCCCAGAAAGACCAGGTTGCCATCGACGATATCGGTTGTCAAAAGGAATTCTTTTGTGCTTATTTCATCCCCGATGGGGGCACAGCTGGCCAGGGTCAAGAGCAGGATGAATGCCGCCAATAGAGGTGTTATTCTTCTCATCGAACGCTCCTAGTGAATTATTTTCAAGAGATTTTTTTGATGTTTCTGTGAAGGATATTTTCTGGATTATACTTTGAAATTCTTACTTTGGCGGTAAATTTTAGCTTTTTGGTTTGGTTTGCATATTTGACCTGATCCCCGAAAACTGGTTCAGATACTATGTTGGTATTTGGCCAATATGGAGGCGAAAGCCATAGGAGTAATTGTATTATCATTATCTTGTAATACTAATAATCAGTATGTAGTTTTTTATTTCCCACTCTTTTCTTACTTCAAACTCTCCGAGGTCATTACCCGCACGGGCAAGGAATGGAATACACAATTCTAATTCTATATTTGCTCATGGTTTCTATTGCAATCCTGGGATTATTTCAGTAATATTATTCCGGATGATGTTTTCTGTATTCAGCCTTATCTCAGGAGGAGGTTTATTATGAGTTTAGCTAAAGAAAAGAAATATGTCCTTCAGTGGTTAGAGGAAAATACTGCTAGGTTTACGGAGATGTCTGATCAAATCTGGGAAACTCCGGAAGTC
>JALGZU010000576.1 GCA_025774735.1 candidate division LCP-89 bacterium
ACTCACCGAGTCGCCCCTACAAGGCTTCAGGGATGCGGGGTATCACGAGGTGACGTTCGATGCGGCTCAACTGGCGTCGGGGATCTATCTTTACCGGATACAGGCGGGGGATTTCACAGACGTGAAGAAGATGGTGTTGGTGAAGTAGCAGCGTAAAGTATATTTGGTCAAGAGGGCGGCCTTCTGGTCGCTCTTTTCTCTCGAATGATCGGTAAGGATTCAGTGCTTTAGTATATTCGTCAATAATAATATAAATTTCTCTCTACTTGACTTTTTACTCAAAAAATCATATATTCCAACAATATCAGAAAATCCTGCAACCACCGACTCTCTCCCTTGGCTTTTCATTAAAACTGTCCGAAAGGGTTTGACGACGTACTCCTCGAGGGAACGATGTCAGCAGGTGTACCTTCCTGCAATCAAACGCATACTAACCCAAAAATGGGATCCGATGAAAAAGCAAAGATTTTTTACACAAGTCGCCGTTATTTTTATGGCGATATCTTGTATTGTTCTCTTAGCACCTCAAACTGCATCGGGATTTAAAGTTACTTCAGTCACCATTACGGTCGTTCCTGAAGCCTTCCACGATTCTGCGACCGTCACTGCATCGTTCAATATCATCCACGAGGTATGGCAGATCAGCAGCGTCAATGTTCGTATCAAACTATATGACGATGACAACGTCTTCGATGACGTTCTCGGGGATTCAACCGTTACTGTGCCCTTTATGTCACAGATACCGAACATGGTCTTTACCTTAACCTGCGATGATAATGGGAAGATCAAGGGACCGGCAGGCGGCAGCGGTGAATCCACAACGGGTATTTATGTTAGAGCTCCCCGCTTTGGACCGAAGAGTAACATCGTCAAGGTCGCCCAGACTGAGTGCGACATTTCCAGGCAGGAAATGGACGGTTCAAGTTCAGGGGCAACTGGCACGATGTGTTCGGTCGCATGTGCCATTGGCGATACCAGCCTGTTGGAGGGTGTCAATTCACTGGAGTTCGGAATAGGCTATGATTCCGATTTCTTTAACATTCTAAGCGCAGGATTCACTCACCCATCCATATCACCATATGGAACGGTCGTCATTGCCGAAGATACAATCTTTTTCTCAGCTTTACTCCCCGACACCGCCAATCTTACCGGCCCGATAGCTTCGTTCGATCTGGAAATCCGTACAGACGCCCCAATCGGTGAAGAATCGGTTCTTGAACACGTCGGTGATTGCGGTTATTACGATCCAGCCGGATGGCCGTTTGTCATTTCATTCTACGACGACCACAGTATCAGCGTCCTTCCACCGGATATCACTCCCCCGATCATCGATCCAGCACTGATCTACCTTTCCCAATACCACATTCTCGGTATGCCAGGTGCGACGCAAGATGATTGGATGACTCTGCCTGAAGGTATCCGGGTTGAACTTTATGATATGAGCGGAGAGTTCGTCGCCGGGAGATATGCGGATAGTAACGGCGGATTCGACATGGAACACTTCTGGCTCGAATCAGGCACACAAGCCACGTTGGTCGCCTATGACCTGTTGGGGCACACCGACGAATTCCCATTTATAGTTGAACCTTCGTACCTGCCGTTCTTCCACGATCCTTTAGAAGCCTCCGCTCCACCGGGGAGCGTCGCCAGCGTATTGACTGGTTTCTTTAACCGGTGTGAGTTCGAAGAGACGTATGAAATCCAGGCCTTCAGCCAGCAGGGGTGGACCGTTACTCCCGATTATCTTATGGTTACACTGGATACATTCCTGGATACACAGCTCCAATTCGATGTGGACATCCCACCTGAAGTCCTGCCGGGAACAACCGATACCATTACCTTAGTGGCTGTGTCAACAACCGCTCCACTCCAGTACTTCTCGACGGACACTATAAATGTGGCGGTTACAGCATCCACCCCGGTGGCAATTGAACTCACACCCCTGGGCATTACGGTCTTCCCCGCTACCGGTGGAATACTGGAGTACAATATAGCCGTCTCAAATTCTGGTGGCTTGCAGCAAATCATGGATATCTGGACGGACGCCACCTTGCCCAATGGCATAATCTACGGTCCCATTATTGGTCCGCTGCTGGATTTTACCTTACAACCGCTTTGGTCAGTGAATCGGGATCGGGAGCAGACTATCCCTGGAAATGCACCAGCGGGAATGTACACGATGAACGCCTACCTGGGCGAATACGACGAAGTTTCGCCGATCATTTTTGCTGAGGATCATCTTGCATTTGAGAAACTGGAGGTGGGAGAGGGGACTTTCATTAGCGGCTGGTTCATCGATACGGGACAATCCTTCGATGAGTTGCAGCAAATCGGATTTCACCCCGCAGAATACGGTTTTATTCGAATTTCTCCCAATCCCTTTAATCCGACAACCACGATTTCATTTTCACTACCCGAGGCATCAATAATCAACCTAACCGTTTACGACATCTGCGGCCGCCTGGTCGCGACATTAGCGGACGGCTGGAGGGATACTGGCATTCATGAAGTGACTTTCGATGGATCGGGTTTGGTGTCAGGGATCTATTTTTAC
>JALGZU010000105.1 GCA_025774735.1 candidate division LCP-89 bacterium
CCACACTCCGGTCAGGCGGGAGGACAGCACGTAAACCAATGCGCCCCCTGCAGCCCTGACAATCACGTGACCGGAGATCATTTCAATAGCCAAGACTGTCAAGGCTGCAGGGATGATTAATCGCCCGGCAATACTCAGCCAGGGAAGGGAGAGTTTGAGATCGCGAACGAACCACAGGCACAGGAACCACACGGCGATCTCCGATAGAACAGTTGCAATGGCTGCCCCGGTGATTCCGTAGAGTGGAATCAAGATGATGTTGAGGATGAGGTTCGTTGCCGCTCCCCATGAAACCGCCACCGCATATCTCTTCTCCCGGCCTATCGACAACAAAAGTACGCTGAAAGATAAACTGGCGAAGACCAAGAAAATCATAATGGATAGAATCGTCAGTGCGGTTGTTCCGGGCAAATAGACAGAACCGTAGAGAAATGCGATGACGTCTCTGGCCAAGCAGAAGATACCGATGGTTAAGCCAAGCCCGAGCCAGGTAAGCAGTCTCAGTAAATGGGGGAGAGTGCTTCTCAACTTATCGAGTCCAAGAGTACCGGCCAGGCGGGACAGAGTCGGTAAGAGCGCCATTGCGAAGGCGTCCGCCACCGCCACGAGAAACAGGATCACCTTGTATGCGGCGCTGTAATATCCCAGTTCCTGCGAGGTGCGGATAAGACCTATGAGAACAGAATCGAGATGGTAATAGATCTGGATCATCGCCGAACTGATACCCAGAGGCAGTGCGGCATGGAAGATGTTTCTTGTTGACCCCTTCGCAAGCTTTATTTTGGGGAGATAGGTGTTTCGTTTAGCGATGACGAGAAGGTAGAAAGAAGCAGTTAGGTGAGATAATCCGAAGATGATAGGGACCAGGATGAGCTGACGGGGAGACTGTACGAGGAAGAAAACCAGACCGATATGCAGAGAACTTCGAACCAGACGGCTGATGGCCACCACGCTTAGACGCTCCATACCCGTGAAGATCCAGTCCGTTGATATGGCCATGGGGAGGATAGCCATTCCGTAGCCCCACAGCAGCCAGGAACGGGGTGCCTGGGCTCCGGAAAGCGCGATGAAGGCAGACCACATAAGAGCTATTCCAACCGCCAGGAGGATGCGCCATGCCCAGAGGCTCATGACAGTATCGCTGCGCAGGTCCTGCGACTTGGCGATTTCCCGGGTGCCAAGGATTTTAAGACCTGGATCTGTTAGCAAAATCAAATATACCAACGATGCCTGTGCGAAGCTAATCTCTCCGAACAGCGAAACACCCAGCCGTTTAGCTAATAGCACCGTGACAAGGAAGCCCAGAATTTGGGCTGCCGCTCCGCCCAGGCTCAGTGAGATGGCATTCTTGAAGTAGGATTCCGGGACCTTCATTAATCTCCGATTATCGATGCCTTGCAGGGACCAATCCTCCTGCGCCATGGTTTTCGTAGAAGATAACCTATTTCAACAAAAACCTCAACAGAAAACGCGTATCTGTTTCATGTCCCCGCTACGATCCAAAGGGGATTGGCGATTTTTTGACCACAAAAAAAAAATATACTTGACTTTTAGGAATTTTATTAGTAATATTTAAATAGCCGAGCATCACTCGAATAACAAACCATCGGATCTTGGCTGGAGAAATGGTGTCCCCTCCCAACATTTCACCTAAGAGTATCCGATGGTTTTTTTATAATGTTTTTAAGATAAGTGGAAAATACCAACAAACCCTGCTGGATACCGTATTTCATTTTAAGAAGAAATTTTCACGGGTAGTTGTGTTTTGGATCACTTACAAAGGCAAGCGAATTTCTTATACTGTGACTACACGAATTAATGCTTAAGAGGAGAGACTGCGGATAGGACCTTGTAACGATTGTTTTCATACTTCTTTAACCCTGCAAAATACCTTCCTACAAGGAATTTCCGCGTCATCTCCATCACGATTCCCGCTTACCTGATACGGATGTATGGACTTCCGATCTTGGGGGATAAAGCACTGTGTGCTGTGAAACCATCGGGGGATGAATGCACGTTGCGAAATCTTCTTACCTGAACGTACGAGTTGACAAAATATCCCTGGACGATACGCTGGAACACTGCGAGCAGTTCATCAGAACGCGGGTTCCGCATCAACTCGTCGTTGTAAACGTCGCCAAACTCGTCAAAGCCAAATCGGATGACGAACTAAGAAAAATCATCAATGAGGCTGACCTCGTTGGTGCGGATGGAGTCCCGCTGGTTTGGATCTCCAAGCTGTTCGGCGATCCTCTGCCGGGTCGGGTCAACGGTACCGACCTGATGGAGAAATTGGTCGAGAGAGCGGCTGCGAAAGGCCATTCCATCTACTTCCTCGGAGCCAAGCCTGAAGTCGTCGAAGAGGTCGTAAGGATTTACCGCAGAAAGTATCCTTCACTGAAAGTGGCAGGCTACCGGGATGGGTACTTCAGCCCGGATGAGGAGGCGGATGTCGTTGAAGATATCCGCAGGAGCTGTGCCGACATTATCTTCCTGGCTTTCAGCTCACCGAAAAAAGAGATTTTCGTCCGCAAGTACCTCTACCGCATGAACGTCTCCGTGGTTCACGGCGTCGGTGGCAGCTTCGACGTGGTGGCGGGTGTGACCAAAAGAGCACCGGTCTGGATGCAGACGTCGGGATTGGAATGGTTTTATCGGTTAGGTCAGGAACCCGGCCGCATGTGGAAACGATACTTGTTGACCAACGCCACTTTTGCTCTGATCCTTTGTGCAGAACTCTTCCGCAGGACTGTGAACCTCCAGAAAATATAGTACGTGAGCGCTTGCTTAATTGCCGGGCTTCCGCCAGAAGCCCGGCTTTTTTGTGCTCCTGCGAGCCCAACATTCCTGAAAATCCCAGAAATCCCTTGAAACAGTGGACGGAATTTTCTATATTAAATGATTGATCAAAAGATAAAAGCTATAGTTTACTCAGGAGGTTGAAGTGAATATACTGGTCTGCGTCAAGCACGTTCCGGATACGGAGACGGCTGTCAAGATAGGGGCAGATGGCAAATCCATCCAGGCGCAGGATGTCAACTTCATATTAAATCCCTACGATGAGTACGCCGTCGAGGAGGCTCTTAAAATTAAGGAGGAAAAGGGTGGTGAAGTAACTCTGATAACGGTTGGCCCGGAAGCTGCGAAGAAGAGCCTTAGAACTGGTCTGGCCATGGGAGCCGACAAGGCGATGCACATCGTTTGCGATACGGCTCATGACAGCCTCGCCACGGCTTCGTGCCTGGGTGAGGCGATTAAGGATAATTCCTTCGATATCATCTTCTGTGGGAAACAGGCGATGGATGAGGATAACGGCCAGGTACCGATCATGCTTGCAGAGTTGCTTGGTTTGCCGAACGTTTCCGCCATCGTCAAACTGGATCTCGGTGATGGTATGGCAACAGCCCAGCGTGAGTTCGAAGGCGGCACCGAGGTGGTAGAGACATCCTTGCCTGCTATCCTATCCGCCCATAAGGGTCTGAATGAGCCCCGTTACGCTTCCCTTAAGGGGATTATGATGGCCAAGAAAAAGGAAATCACTGATCTTTCCTGCAGTTGCAGCGAAGCCGGTCTGGAGGTGCTCGACATGGCTTACCCGCCGGTTCGAGCCGGGGGCAAGATTGTCGGTGAAGGCAAGGAAGCTGTTCCGGAGTTGGTCAGACTGCTGCAGGAAGAGGCTAAGATTTTGTAAGACTGTCCAACGTAGAATATTCCTCCCGGGACTATCGGGAGTTGATAATAGGAGGAAAAATGAAGGTTTTAGTATTCGCAGAGCACCGGGGAGGGGAATTTCGCAAGGCGGCGATCGAAGCGATTTGCGGAGCTCGCCAGCTTAACCCAGACGGAGACGTTGTGGTCGTGTCAATCGGTAAGGGACTGTCGGATCAGGCCGGACAGCTCGCCGGATACGGAGCAGACAAAATTATCGCCGTTGAACACGATCTCCTCGAAAAGTACTCAACAGATGGATACACACTCGCCCTGCAGACGGCTATAGAGGGTGAAAATCCTGACGTAATCCTGATGGGCGCGACGGCCATGGGACGCGATCTGGCTCCCCGCCTCGGAGCCCGCCTGAGCGTGCCGGTTCTGGCAGACGTCACCCAGCTCTCCTGGGTAGATGGTAAACTCCAGGCAGTCAGGCCTGTTTATGCGGGCAAACTGATGATGACGGTGCAGAGCAAGAAATCTCCCGGTATCGCAACTACCCGTCCCAAAGCTTTTACTGCTTGCGAGCCCGACGCTTCCAGAAGTGCAGATGTCATACCCCTGAATGTCGATCTCTCTGACGGTGATCTGAAGGCCCGGGTGAAGCAGATTCAAGCCGAAGCGGAAGGAATGATCGAACTTACTGAAGCGGATTTCATCGTATCGGGCGGCCGCGGTTTGAAAGCTACTGAAAATTTCAAGGCGCTGGAAGAACTGGCCAACACTCTGGGAGCCGCCATCGGCGCCTCGCGCGCAGCGGTCGATTCGGGATGGCGTCCCCACAGCGATCAGGTGGGCCAGACGGGCAAAGTAGTGGCGCCGACTCTGTACATCGCCTGCGGCATATCCGGAGCCATTCAACATCTGGCCGGTATGACCTCATCCAAGGTCATTGTGGCCATCAATAGAGACCCGGATGCACCCATCTTTAAGATCGCCGACTACGGCATCGTCGGAGATGTCATGGAGGTTATCCCGGCCCTAACAGAAGCGATTAAAGCGGTCCAATAGATAGAACAGCCATGTCTGAAGAAGAAAAATTCGATTGTATTGTCGTGGGAGCGGGGCCCGCCGGTCTATCTGCTGCCTTGACGTTAGCCAAAGCAGGAATCGAGGCTGCCGTTCTCGAAAGGGGTGAATACCCCGGATCCAAGAATGTCATGGGAGGCATCCTTTTCACCACGATTCTGAATAAACTTCTGCCGGAATTCTGGAAGGAAGCACCAGTTGAACGCCATATTACGCACCGCCGTTTTTCCCTGCTTTCGCAGGATGGTGAAGCCGCTTTCGACTTCAAAACCGCTGCCTACAATGATCCACCCTTCAATCACACCTGGTCAGTGCTGCGTTCCAAATTCGACCGCTGGATGGGTGAACAGGTTGAAGCGGCCGGCGCCATGATCATCCCTGGTATGATGGTATCGGAGCTGCTGATTGATAACGGCAAGGTCATCGGCGTGAAGACCGAGCCCGGCGGCGATGAGCTCAGGTGCGATGTGGTTATTTCCGCTGAAGGCGCAAACTCCTTCCTGGCGGAACAAGCCGGATTGCGCCAGCCGCACGATCCAGCACACATGGCCGTTGCCGTCAAAGAGGTGATAGGTCTGTCGCAGGATAAGATTGAAGACCGCTTCCACCTGAACAATTCCGAGGGCGTTGCCTATGAACTGTTCGGCCGGGCGGTCCAGGGCACCTTCGGTTCCGGTTTCCTCTACACGAACAAGGACAGTCTGTCGATTGGCGTGGGCTCTACCATTCATGACATGAAACGGCAGAAACTCAATCCAAACGATGTGCTCGAGCAGTTTAAGCAACATCCCGTCATCGCCCCCCTGGTCCGAGGCGGAGAGAGCCTGGAATATTCGGCCCACATGATCCCGGAAGGCGGTTATAAGCATCTGCCGAAACTGACCATGGACGGATTGATTCTCACCGGGGATGCCGCCGGTCTGGTCAATGCCAGCCATTATCACGAAGGATCGAATCTGGCCATGGCTTCCGGAGTTGCCGCCGCCGAAACCGTCATTGAAGCGAAGGAGAAAGGCGATTTTAACGATGCCGTACTGTACGGGTACAAGCAGAAGCTCGAGAACAACTTTGTCCTGAAGGATCTTAAGAAGTTCCAGAATTTGTCCCAGCTTCTCAACGATAATCCTCATATGCTAAGGGACTACCCGGAGAGCGTCGTGGGGCTTTTGCAGGATTATTTTACGATCAGCGAGAAGCCCAAGGCACAGGTCGAAAAAGAGGTCCTGGCTAAATTTAAGAAGGAGATCGGCGTTTTCAGTTTGGCCAAGGATCTGTATAAAATATGGAGAGCCATGCGATGAACGAAGATCAGGTAGTACCCACGGATGAGACGAAGTTGAAATCGACGATAGAGGATAAACTCTTCCTGGTCAAGTATAAACCTGACAAGGAAACCCACATAGAAGTCGATCAGGAGAAGTTTAAGGCAGACGTGCTGAAAGCGGTTCTCTACATCTGCCCGGCAAAAACCTACGAACTGAACGAGGAGACGGGCGAATGCATGATTGCCTTCGAAAATTGCCTTGAATGCGGCACCTGCGGCGTAGCTTGTGCCGAATACGTGGTGTGGAAGTATCCGCGCGGCGGTTTTGGTGTTCAATACCGGTTCGGTTAGATCCGGGACGGGGGAGGGTCTCAATCCTCCCTGTCGGGGACATGAAGATTCGGGGGGTATCGGGGTCGAAAGACCCCTAAATTACTTGAATACATGAAGCTTGGGAGTTCTGAACGTGAAGTGGTTTCGTTCCCGCTGGCAAAATCTGTCTAGAAGTGAAAAACAATATCTCATCATACTCGGCCTGCTGGCTGTCAGTATTCGCCTGATATATGCCCTTACAGTCGATCTGATTCCCATGGATACTACGGGGATCGATATGGATGCAGTCGAATACGATCACCTGGGTTGGAGTGTCGCTCAGGGCAAGGGTATGGTCGATGCAAATAGTGACCCGACTTCATATCGCTTCCCGGGCTATGTCTACTTTCTGGCATGCATTTACTTTATTTTTGGACACCATCACATTGCTGCCCTGCTGTTTCAGGTTGTATTGGGAGCGTTTACTCCTCTGTTGATCTACCTGACCGCTCGCTATATCTTCGATGAGAGAACCAGCCGTATCGCCGGAATTACTGCAGCGCTGTATCCCGTCTTTATTAATTATGTTGCCTATCTGATGACGGAAAATCTGTTTCTGTTGCTACTCAACGTTTTGATACTTATGACAGTAAGTTTAGGACGCAGTGCGAGTTGGAGGAAGCTGATATTCCTGGGATTCGTGATTGGATTGCTGGGACTGACCCGTGGGGTTGGCCTGCCGTTCATGGGATTGATACCTCTGTACATATTTTTCCGCCTAAAAGATGATGTATGGAAGAGGTTTACCCGGGCGATCGTGGTTGTTCTCGCTGCAGTGATCACCATGGTTCCCTGGACAATCAGAAACTACGTTACTTATGACGAGATCATGCTGCCATCCAGCGAGGGAGGAGGCATTCTCTGGTTGGCGTTTAACCGGGTCAGCTTCAAAACTTACTATAATGACACAGAGGCTTTCCAGTACGTCGAACGTGTCGGCCGTAAAAACGCTGAGAGTGAAGAGTTTTACCGGTTATTGTTAGAAAATAACATTTTTGGTTTAACCGGCATACAGAAGATATTTAGCGACTATTTTCCGGACGAGCCTTTGCCGCTGAGCGAACCAGAAGCCGCCAAGCGCCTTGGCCGGAAGGCTCTGGATCTGTTGAAGGAAATGCCAGAAGTCTGGGTGATTAAATCGGTTACGCAGGTATTTCGGTTTTGGCACGTTCTGGATGAAAGGGCGCGTTACGTTTACGGCTATGCCTTCATCCTACCCTTTTTCGCGGCCGGATTCTGGCTCACGCGAAGAAGAATCCCGGACCTGATGCCTCTATATCTCTTCCCTCTTGTCCTCTACGGAATTTCGATATTATTCTTCGCCGACGCGCGCTTTCGCATGCCCTTCGAAGGGGTTTTTCTGATCGTAGCCGCTTTTGCCATCGGCAAGTTTATAGATCTCTTCAAGCGCCCCTATTGGGCGTATGGCATTCTCGTCACGCTCTTCTTCTGCAACTATTACCTTCGCCTGCACTCGCTGGAGGTGCGGCTGGCAATCCGCTCATTGGCCGGAGCGCTGGGACTACAAGTATCGGAGATTGAATGATGCAGCCCGGAGTTGCTGACTGGAACGGGAACAAGTGGGGACCTCGGCGATGAAAATTCTACTGCTGCGACCCGACTCCGAGGTTTATACATCGACCCCGCCGCTGGGAATACTCTCGCTGGCTTCCTATTTTCGCGAGAAGGGGGGGCATCATGTCGAAATCCTAGATGGGCGCGCCCGGGCGGCGACAACGAAGCAGATCGTTGAAAAGGTTGCAGAAACCGGACCCGACGTCGTGGGGATCAGCCTGTTCGCCATGGAACGCGTTGAAGGGCATGAAGTCGCGCATGAGATTAAGAAAGCTTACCAGGATGTGACGATCATCTTCGGGGGTGCTTACCCTACGACGGAGCTGGAGGAAGTTCTCTCCAATCCCTCCGTTGATTTCGCAGTCGAAGGTGAAGGTGAAATCAGCGGCATGGAACTTCTTAAGGCACTCGAAAATGGTTCTCTCCCCGAGAGCATGCCTGGAATCGGTTGGCGTCGTAACGGTGAAATCATTCACCCCGCAACCCAGCCTTTCATCGAGGATCTGGATCAACTACCACAACCCGCCTGGGATCTGCTCGATCTGGACGAATACTTTTACAACAAGCACAAACCCGCCCCCATGAACCTCTATCAGAAAAATCCGCGTTCCGCGCCGATTATCTGTTCACGGGGGTGTCCCTACAGGTGCGTCTACTGCCATAAACTGTTCGGGAAGAAACTACGCCGCCATTCCATCGACTTCATCGTCGAGCAGATCAGCTATCTGCATCACGAGAAAGGCGTGGAGGAGATCGAGGTCGTCGATGACATCTTCAATCTCGACGCGGAGTGGACCCGC
>JALGZU010000577.1 GCA_025774735.1 candidate division LCP-89 bacterium
TTTGGCGACGGCGTCGCTGATCTGGTCGGCTTGTACGGTTCTCATGTAGTCTCCGATGTATGTAAAGCAAGAAATAACTCGCGTTTATCGCCGCGAAAAACGTGTATCAAACGGTCTTACGCCATCTCCAACACCTTCTTCACTAGCTTCTCGATCCCCGCGGCGACGTCCTTGATGGACGGCCCCAGCATGTACGCCGGCGTGGAAACCACCTTGTTGGCGTCGTCCACGACGATGTCGTCCACCATGCAATCGACGTGCTGAGCGCCCAGAACCTCCAACGCATCCGCAGTGCCCTTGTCGTTGCCGATGGTCAACTTGACCTTGATCCCCTTGTCTTTCAGAGCCCGGGCCATCACCGCCGGAGCGATGCAGATGACGCCCACCGGCTTCTTCGCCTTGATCATGTCGTTGATCAGGCGCTCGACTTCGGGGTGGATGGTGCAGTCTGGCCCTTTGACGGCGAAGTCGGTGAGGTTCTTGGCTGCGCCGTATCCGCCCGGCAGGATCAACCCGTCCAGGCCGTCCGCGTTCACGTCGGCGATGTCCTCGATCTCGCCGCGGGCGATGCGAGCCGACTCGGTGAGAACATTGCGCACTTCGCCGGTCTCTTCACTCGACTTGTGGTTGAGCGTGTGCATCTGGGATTTATTCGGCGCCATGCACGTGATCTCGGCGCCGCCGCGATCCAGCGCCAGCAGCGTCACCGTCGCTTCGTGGATTTCGGCTCCGTCCTGGTGGCCGCAGCCGGACAGGAGCACTCCGATCTTCTTGGCCATATTTGCCTCTTTGTTTCGGAAAGCAGATTAGTTCAAGTCATTCTGAGCCCCCTTAGGGGGCGAAGAATCTCCTTTTCTACCAATCCGCGCTCAGATCTCTCCATTTGGGATTTTCCCGCTCAATCAAGTCAATCTTCCTTTTCCTCGTCCAACCTTTGATCCTCTTTTCAGCAGCTATTGCCTCCGTTGGAGTGCCAAATGTTTCGAAAAAGATCAACTTATTAATATTGTACTTTCTGGTGAAGCCGGGAATCAGTTTTGCTTTGTGTTCATGGACTCGTCGCACCAGATTATTAGTCACACCTGTGTACAACGTACCAGATTTATTGGTCATAATGTAAACGTAGTAATCTCTCATAATGGATATAGAGATCCTTCGCTTCGCTCAGGATGACGAAAGTGTCAATGGTGTCATTCTGAGCCCTCGTAGAGGGCGAAGAATCTCATTTTTGATTGAGTGAGATTCTTCACTGCTTTCAGGATGAGAGACCAGTATGAAGATAACAATAGGAGGTGATAAAATCAAGCGGGGAATGCGGGAAGTTGCTTTGGAGGCTGTTCGAGCACAAAATCCGGCGCCAACGATTACGTCAATCTCTTTTTTCCCAGATGCCTATCCCGTTCTCACGGGCTTCTTTTTCGGCCTCCCTGTAATGCTGCTTATCTTCGGGCAGCCAGGCGTCGTCCACCCGGGCGTAACCCTTCTGCAGGAGGAGGAGGTTCAGTTCCATCCCACCCCCCTTCTCGTGACCGATACCCTCCCCGTAAACGATCGTCACAAAAGGGTAACCGTCATCATCGTGCACGATCCCTGCCGCGGTGTTGTCCTTCGTCCAGGTGAACACCTTGACTGTCTTGCCGTGGATCTCGCGCTTGATAAAATCCCAGATCTTCAATCCCAGCCGGTGATCCATGCCCGGCACCTGCAATCCGGTCAAGCGCGCCGTGAAATCGTCCCCGAACACCACGATGCCGCCAGCTTCAACGTCCTTGACCACCAGCGTGTTACCCTGAACCAGAACCGGAAACAGCGCCAGCGCTGCCATCAATCCAATCACTCCAACGTATCGATTCATCTTGATCCCCTGTTATGTTGATTGTCCGTCTGATTTTTTTAACTCTTTACCGCCTGCGGGGTTCCGATACATTCTCCTCTTTTCCTCCCTGCGCTTCAGAGCCTCCGCTATGACGGCCACCGGATCGATCCCGTCCGTCTCCGGTTCGAACAGGTTCGCCATCCACTCCGTCTGAATTTTATACGCCCTTCCGGCAGGATCCCGGGTCAGATACCCTTCGTCCACCAGGTGCCGCCGCAGGCTGACATGGTCGACCTCGATCTCTTTGCCGACCTCGCTCAGCCACTTCTCCAGGATACCGTTCAGCTCTTTTTCGGCATACTCCTTCCCCGGTTCGAAGGCTGAAACGATACTCCGGTAGAGGACGTGCTTATCACGCTGTTTTCGAGGCAGGCCGCGCCCACCCCGGCTCAAGCACTGCGCTTCGAGACGACGTGCAAATTCATCTACGCTGATTTTCGGCATTGACTTCAGTCAATTTAAAGTTTCATCCGAGCACCGGACTTTTAATCCGGTGTAGCAGGCAGTCACCGAGATACAGTCTCGTAGGTCGGTCGTGAGACCCTTATGGGATTCCCCGAATCCGACGCACCCCTTTGTCATTCCTGCGGACGCAGGAATCCAGAGGCGTTATTTTCGGCGACTATCTCCGCTTCAATCGCCTCGTTCCAGGCCATCTCGACGCCCTGGATTCTGAATTTTCGCTCTTCCCGGTCCTGCGGCGTGGAGAGATCGGGGCAGTCTCCGAGATAGAGTTCGCTCAACCTCAAGGCCTGTTCTTCATCCTCTGCGGCGATATTGACCTGATAGGAGTATTCTCGCATAATGTAAAGCGATATCCTTCGCTTCGCTCAGGATGACAGAGGCGGCAGAGGTGTCATTCTGAGCCGCCGCAGGCGAGCGAAGAATCTCCTCTCATGTCGGTCGAAACCGGGTCGGTGCAAAACCGACTCCTACGCGACTGGTTCCACCTCAATCGCCTCGTTCCAGGCCATTTCGACGCCCTGGATGCTGAAATGGCGCTCCTCCCGGTCCTGCGGGGTGGAGAGATCGGGGCAGTCGCCGAGGTAGAGTTCACTCAACCTCAAGGCCTGTTCTTCATCCTCTGCGGCAATATCGACTTGATAGGAGCGGGTGAGCAGGACGCGGTAGTGGGGCATTGTTTATAAAATAGCTAGATTCACAAGGTTATCAGATAATGGAAACTTAAAGCACATTGAAAGAAGTTATTTTTTATATATATAATTATCTGGATATTAGTTAATAATAATCAGCAGTCATTAATTTATATAAAATAAATTATATTTATTATAGTGAATTCTTTCTTCATTTACATTTTCAATCTTCATTCAATTATATTCGTGTACTATTTCTGGTTACGAAAATCTGATTCGAAAAGTCCCTGCTTGATTCGCTGGCGAGCTTTTTCAAAAGCTTTATTATCTGTTGTTTCGAGCGCCAATCGTACACAGTTATATTTGTCGTTTAATCGTCTGACTTCTGAATAAAGTTGTTCACGTGAAATTTCTTTCCAAAATGACTCATGTATAGCC
>JALGZU010000578.1 GCA_025774735.1 candidate division LCP-89 bacterium
ATTCCTCAGCAAACACCACCAGCCGAGCCTGCGCATCGTAATCGTGGCCGAGGAGGTGGGTGCTGAGCGGCGTTACCGGCTGCGCACCGGTGTCGGCGATCAGTGGCAGGACAGGCAGATCTTACTGCGTGCGGGCTCGTCGTTGAAACTCTTGGATCTGCAACGTTTCGATCTGGCTCGATCCTCGGCTATCATCGTTTCCGGAGACGAGTTCGCGTTCGGAAATTCCGAGACATCCGACACGCGTGTGGTAAAGACCCTACTGAATCTACGCCAGATTCTGGAGCCAGTTCCAGAGGCGAACCGCCCTTCGATTGTGGCCGAGGTGTTTGATCCTCGCAAATTAGCCGTAGCACGGAGTACGACCAAAGGAAACATTGAGGTGATATCGAGTGATGGCGTCATCGCCCGGCTCCTGGTCCAAATGATCCGGGACCAACGCCTGGCCGCCGTGTTTTTCGAATTGCTTTCCCCCCATCGCGGCTGTGCCCTGTATATCCGCCGGTTCCCTGATCTGGCGGGTAACCATCCCGTGGACCTGAACGGTCGTTTCGACAGGGCCGTTGTCATCGGCGCCGTTCGCACCGAAGAGGGTAAGCCCATCGCACACCTCAATCCGCCACGCGATTTCCTGCTGCAAGCAGACGATATGCTAGCCCTGATAGCACGCACCTACGATGATTGTGGGGTTACGCGAGAGGTTATGGACGAACCCCGACCCGAGCCAACGCCTCAAGCACAGGCACCAACGACATTAACACACTGCGTGCTGATCCTGGGTTGGAGCCAGCAAATCGGTTTTATTCTTGAGGAGCTCGGAAACTCTGACGCCACCAACATCCAGGTGACGCTCGTCTCCCGCGTCCCCCTGAACGAGCGCGAAAAAATTTTGCGTGAATTCACATGGGATCACGAACGGATACGAGTCGAGCATCTCGAGAAGGACTACACCGTCTCCAGCGTGATTGAAAACATCAACATTCAGGGCTTCACCGACATCCTTTTCCTGGCAAGCACTTCGATGATGAACCGTGAAGAGGCTGACGCACGGACGGTCATGGGTTACGGACTCCTGAAATCGGTGCTTGAGGAACAGGGCCAGAATGGTGATGATGGACCCAAGATCGTCGCGGAGTGTGTCGATCCCTACAGCCAAAATCTCTTTTATGATCCAAAGGACGTCATACTCGTATCACCCAAAATATTGGGGTACCTCCAGACCCACGTTGCTCTCCACCGTGAGCTGAACTCCGTGTTCGGCGAACTATTCATGCCCGGCGGTGTGGAAGTCGGAGTCCGGCGAGTCGAAGAGTTCGGGCTTTACGGCCGTGCCATCAGCTACCGCGAAGTCGAGCTGCAGGCAATGGTTCGCGGCGAGATCGCCCTGGGTGTGCTGAAGGCCAGCGGGAAGCCCGGCGAGCAACTGGAACTCTGTCCGGACCCGAATTGGCAGTGGACACCGGACGAAGATGAAGCCTTCATTGTTTTGGCTGCATTCGAAGAAACCATGGTCGGAAACTCGGGAAGTGGGGGCAAAGCCGCTGCTGAAGACGCAGCAAGTTCGGTGAAGCTAAATCCGAGAATTAAAGGGTTCAGACGCTAACGAGACCGTACCTTTTTGATCAAGTTTAACGGTAGATGTACTACAATGAATAGCGGGGTGGCTGGTGTCCTTATCAACCCATTAGTTGATTATCACTTTTCGCTCAGTATTTGCCGGTTATGGTGCCGTAATTATGATAATTTAAGCATGAACAGACGGTGATTTTCACCCTTTTTAAGGTTAGAAAAATGACAGCATTCATATGGTTTGGGATTATTTTTTGTATCACACAATCGGCAATGTTTTCAGGGCTTAATCTTGCCTTTTTCAGCGTCACCAAACTCCGCTTGGAAATCGAATCGAAAAACAATAACCATGATGCCATTAAAGTTGCCAGGTTCAGGCAAAATTCCAATTTTTTGCTTACAACCATTCTGTGGGGCAATGTGGGCATCAATGTTTTGCTTGCACTGCTGTCCGAATCGATCATGGTGGGGATAGCCGCGTTCCTTTTTTCGACGTTTGTCATTACAATATTCGGCGAAATCATACCCCAGGCCTATTTTTCCAGGCATGCCCTGAGGGTCGCGGCCTTGCTGTCGCCTGTGCTGCGCTTTTATCAATTCCTTCTTTTCCCGGTGGCCAAACCAAGTGCTGCTGTTCTGGATAAATGGT
>JALGZU010000579.1 GCA_025774735.1 candidate division LCP-89 bacterium
ATACCTCTCCTTGAAATGGGTATGGACATCGTCGATGGAGTGAAAGGAGAGTCGATCGACGTCGTCTGCCATCCGAACGAATTCAGCGCCATCCAGGAATTGGGCTACGCTGCCGAGGTAATAATCGCCGACATGGAGCGCTTTTATGCCGAACGGTCCCCAACGGACGACATGGGCGGATTCCATACCTGGTCGGAAGCGGTCGCTGAGATTTTCCAGGTACACCTCGATCATCCTGCCATCACCACTGAACCGTTCTCCATCGGTCAGACTATCGAAGGCCGGGAGATGTACGTGATTAAGATATCCGACAACCCTGAGAGTGACGAAGCCGAAGGTGAGGCCTTCTTCAATGCCCTGACTCACGCCCGGGAGCCGATCGGTCTGGAGATCTGCCTGGAATTGATCAACCGCCTGACGGATGAATACGGCTCGGATCCTTACATCACAGACCTGGTGAATAACCGTGAAATCTACGTACTGCCGGTCTTTAACGTGGACGGCTATGTTTACAATGAGACGACCAATCCCCAGGGCGGCGGGATGTGGCGCAAAAACCGCCGGGACAACGGCGGGGGCATCTACGGCGTTGACCTCAACCGCAACTTCAGCTTCGATTGGGGCTATAACAACATCGGATCGTCTCCCAACCCCGGCTCATCAACCTATCGCGGCACGGGACCGTTTTCGGAACCGGAGACGGAGAACGTGCGTCAGTTCTGCAACGAGCGCAATTTCGCCGTCAACCTGAACTTGCACTCCTATTCGAATTTGATGATGTACGCCTGGTCGGGACCCCACCGGGGATTTACTCCAGAGGAAGAACTTTTCCAAATTCTCACCGCGACCATGTTCCAATGGAACATGTATCCCTTCGGTACGGGGTGGCAGGTACTGTACGAAATGAATGGTGAATCCAACGACTGGATGTACGGAGAACAGGCAGAGAAACCTCGCATCCTATCCTGGCTCTTCGAAGTCGGATCCAGTTTCTGGCCGGCCCCCAGCCAGATTCCGGGATTGGTCGAAGAAAACATTCAGCCCTGTCTCTACCTGATCGAACAGGCGGAGAACTACACAGCGCCGCGTTTCACGATGAGTCCATATGGCGCTCCTATACAGATTCCGGCCGGAGGGGGCAGTTTCGAATTCAACCTCGCGGGTGAGAATTTAGGACCTCAAACCGTCGTTTCGGACTTCTGGACCGACGTTACGCTGCCGTCGGGATCGGTTTACGGACCGATTCTTGGGCCGCTGGAACTCACCTGGCCGGTCGCTTGGAGCACCAACCGTGATCGCACTCAGGAGGTGCCCGGGACGGCTCCGGCGGGAACCTACTCATATAATGGCTATACCGGCATCTACCCCGACATCACCTGGAGTGTGGCCAGTTTCGAATTCGAGAAGCTCACCACCGGGTACGGAGACGGCCCGGATTCCTGGGCAAACCTCGGAACGGGCCTCGACGAATGGATGGACTATGGACTTGAGACGCCTCTGCCGCAGGGCATCGAATTGGCTCAGAACCACCCCAACCCGTTCAATCCCGTGACCACCATTGCTTACGGTATTCCCGAAGGGGGCTTCGTGAGCATGAAAATTTTCGATCTGCTGGGGCGTGAGGTGGTGTCACTATCGGATGGCTATCGTTCCGCAGGCACGCATACTGTGAGTTGGGATGCAGCCGGGATGTCATCCGGTGTCTATTTCTACGTCCTGCGGGTTGGAGAACACACACTGGGGAACAAGATGCTCCTCGTTAAGTAAACAATCCATACAGGGGTTTTAAACGTAAAAGGCGGACTTCCAAGCCGCCTTTTCTATTATACTCATGCCGATAAACCTCTTGCACTCATCAGGTGAGTTTCGTATATTCCCCTATTATGGCGCGCCCACCGACAATTGCTGAAACGCTCAAGGATGATAAGTACGAGCAGGCCGCTCAGGTGGTCATGCAGTTACAGAAATCCGGGCACAAAGCCTACTTCGTAGGCGGGTGCGTGCGTGATCTGCTTTTAGGGTTGACGCCAAAGGATTACGACATCGCTACCGATACCAACCCTGAGGAGGTCAAGCGCCTTTTTCCGGATGCTAAGGGGGCCGGCAAGCGCTTTGGTGTGTCCATTATTCCGCGCTCATCCGGGGAGATCGAGGTGGCGGCTTTTCGAGAAGACGGTTTTTATTACGATCACCGCCGGCCTTCTTCGGTAACTTAC
>JALGZU010000580.1 GCA_025774735.1 candidate division LCP-89 bacterium
CAATACGTGCCAGTGCCGGTTCCCCCGCAACCGCAACTCCACATCCAGGATCCCGCCGTCCCTTTCCAGCTTCCCGGACACATACGGACGCTTGGACTCGAGCTCGGCTCCCTTGAGCAGCCCATCCAGGTTGGACCCGCTCAGCCGGAACGAATAAAAATCCATATCCGGCGGATCCGGCGCCGGCGGCATGAGTATCCGGCGCAAGTCCCGCCGAAGCACGTCGAAGAGCTGTATATGAAAGTCCTCGACGGTCAGCGAAGCCTCACCGTCGATCGCCCGCCGATACCGATCGAACGAGGAATAAGCGCTCCAGGCATACCAGACACAGATTAAAATACCTGGCAGGCAAAGCAACACGGCCGACAGGGGCCGCACCCGATAGAAACGCCGGTAAACTCCCAACCTATTCGCCTCCCAAAACCTCCCTCACCCTGCGATCCCGGGCCCGTACAAAAGGCTCCAACCCGGGAACCCTCTCCGGATTGTCCCCCTCAGGTATATCCTTAATAAACGCCGCATCAAACTCTTCGTCAGTAAATTCGTCCAGACTATCCTGATAAGCCAAATCCCGAATCAACTCCCGCATACCCTCCATCCGCTCCAGGACCTCCTCAGGATGCAACACTCCGTCTATCAAATCTCGCAGGTGTTCGTGATAAAGCTGTCTGATTTCGGGTACACCCAGCAACCGGTCGACCAGGGGTCGCGGTCCCAGACAGGTCGGAGCGTCGGGATCCAGTTCGTACAGGTCGTCTGTAGTATACGTGCAGGATTGTCCGTGGTAGTTGCCAAAAGCTCTGTGCAGACCCCACGGAATATACCGGAACCGGTTTGTAGCGTCGCGGTACAGATACAGATTGTCGCCGGTACCGGGATACGAGTCCATATTGGCCATCCAGCTGTTTACCGCCAGGGCTCGCAGGGTCTGGTCGATGTCCAGTACCTCTTGCAGTTCCTGTTTGAGCTCACTATCCGAAGCGCGATCCAAAACCTGCATGAGGCTAATCAAGTCGCTTACATCATTTCGGTATTCGTCGGTCTTCAGCTGGTAGCACGAGTCAAAAGGTGGATAGTACGAATCCGGATCGTCACCCTGGTATTTTAGGTTTCCACTCTCCTCCAGAAGGTACAAGTTGCCCCAATCTTCACCAAAGCGATCCTCAAGAAATTTCCTGTCTACCTGCTGCACCAACGTATACAAGCCTCCCGAATTACCGTTGATACTCACCAAGGCGAAACTGAAACGCGGTGTTGGAACACTAGCACGGTGCATTAGATCCAATGCTAGCCCCTCACGGACAAAAGATGGATCATCCGCATTGCTGCGCAGGTTGACCCTTTTGACTCCATAAAACAGTTGTGTAGCGTCGAAAAGGTTAAAACGGATGCGCATGGTTGCCTTCTGCCGCCGTACGTCAGCCATGAATTGCAGACCCACCCGTGGGAAGGCTACGCCGTCCACCTCCAAATCTGCCTCCACGTAGTTGTAAGCGCATGTACCATCCAGGCACTGGCAACCCAAGGGACAGTCCGTATCGCCCGAGCACCCTGGCCCGAGCCCACTATCATGACAAGGAAGACTCTTCGGATCGGTAATCAGCTTCAGCCAATTCTCATCACTGACATCGATCTTCCATTCGACGACCTGCTTCTGAACAAAGATCGAATCGTAATCCGGCGGCCCCCGCCAGGGCGCATCACACCCGGCAACCGCCAGAAGAACTGTCAGCAATATCAAATGTTTCATCGACCGGCCCTTCCTCTCAGAAGGCCATATTCACCTGTATAAAGACCCTTGTGGGCGGTCTTTGGGTTACATACCCGCTTCTGCCATCTCCTAGATCGGCATCCCAGCCGGTAACCTCACCTGAGGTCCCTTCGGCAAAGACCACTACCCGGCAGATCTCGCCGATATCCAGGTTCAACACCCCGGCGACACGCATGGCTGGGTCCAGCTCGTCCTGATCACTGGGATCAAACCACTCCACAACCACCGCTGGGGTGAGTACGAGCTCATCAGACAAGCTAAGCGCATATGCCACTGTCCCATGTGCGCCCCAGAGTACATGCCCGGGTCCGAAGTTGACGTTGTCCCCAAACGCACCTTCGATCAGCAGTGTAAAATCACCCAGCTTGTAGCGCAGATCGGCACCGAAGAGGTTCCCGGTATAAGCGGCTCCTCGCACCAGGCCCTCGTCGGTCAGAGTGCCCCC
>JALGZU010000581.1 GCA_025774735.1 candidate division LCP-89 bacterium
ACCGTCGCGGGTATAAGCGATTTGACCGTCAGGCATCTGCACCTGAAAAAACCCGTCACCGTTGATCGCCAGATCCAGCGGATTGGCGGTTTCAACCAGCGTGCCTTGCGCAAAACTGCGGGTGTTGGCCACCGGTCGTACACCGTGCCCGATCGCCAGTTCCACCGGTTCGACGACGTTGGACCGCAGTGATCCTCCCGCCGGCCGGAGAATCTGGTACATCAGGTCCTGGAATTGCACCTCCGACTTCTTGAAGCCGGTCGTGTTCACGTTCGCCAGGTTATTGGCGATATTGTCCAGTTTCAATTGTTGCGCAAACATTCCGGATGCCGCCGATTTCAGCGCTCTTATCATTGTCTATCTCCTTGAATTACTTAACTCTACCTACCTCGTTTACCGTTTTCCCCAACGTACTATCCTGGGTCTGGATAGCTTTGGCAGAGGCTTCATAAAGCCGGTTGAGTTCAATCATCTCCACCATTTCGCTCACGACGTTGACGGTGGACTCTTCGAGGTAACCGATCCGCAGGGAGGGCTCTTCGATCTGTACCGGCTCCTGATCTGTGACCAGCAATCCGTGCCCGGCCCGTTCCAGCTTTTGCGGTTGTTCGAAGGTGACGACCATCAGGCGGTCGAGAATGTTATCCTGCGCTTGATCTGAGCCGGTCAAAATCAAATCGCCCTGGGCTGATAGGTGCAGGTTGCCTTCGGGAATCTGTAGGAATCCTCCAGCCGTCAAAATCCTCTGGCCGGATAGGGTCACCAGTTCCCCCTGACTGTTCAGTTCGAAGCGGCCGTCGCGAGTGTAGGCCAGGCCGTTGCCGGTATCCACGGCGAAAAAACCATCACCGACGATGGCCGCATGCAGAGGATTGTCGGTCTGACGCAGCGTCCCCTGCCGGCTGTTGGCGTTTCCGCCCCGTTCGGCTTCAACATAACTCTCCCCGGCCGTGACGGGATAGTCAGGAAATGTGGATCGATTCAGGGCGTTCTTGAAGGTAATTTGCGCATCCTTGAAGCCGATGGTGGAGGCGTTGGCGAGGTTGTTCGCCACCACTTCCAGATGACGTTGTCCCGCCAGCATCCCATGGGCTGAATGGTAGATTCCCTTGATCATCGCTCAGACTTTCCTTTAAGATACAATTCAATTTTAGGCAAGGAGCGTGCCACAGGTCTTAATGCCTGATAAACAAGACTATAGGTATGATTTGATGGGGAAATGAAGGGGTAAGGGATGCCCAGCAGGACGGGAAAGGGGTATTTTTTACCGATTTATGCGGGAATAAACGTAACTGAATGTTGGGGGCTCAGACTCGTCTGGAGGGGGGTAGTTTCCGGGTCTGGAAGAAGGCGTTGATGGGCAGGGAAAGCAGCTCCCAGATTAGGTTCAAGCCGAAGAGGGGCCAGGGGAGGGGGGAAGAGTGTTTTTTAACCAGCCGGAAGAGGCTGAGGTAGCGCTGTTTCCATTTGGCGGGATGGTAAGCGCCGCCGCTGGATCGGGAGACTTTATGGTAAATCCGCGCCGCCGGCTCGTAGATCAACCGGTAACCGGCGTTTTCCGCGCGCCGGCAATAGTCCGCATCTTCGCTGTAGAGATAGAATCCCTCATCCAGAAAACCGATGGTTTCTATGACGTCACGTCTGAGCAGGAGAGCACAGCCGGTTAAGAAGCTGACATCATGCCGTTCGTCGAAACGGCCGTCATCGATCTGCCGCAGGCCGAAGTGGCGAACGAATCCCCACACGGGTTTGAAGACTCCTCCGGCAAACCAGATTACGTCCGGACGGTCGTGATAGAGAATCTTGGGGCCCACCAGACCCGCGTTTTCCTCCTTTCGTGCCGCATCGATCAGGTGTTCCAGGAGATCCGGTTCGACGACCGTGTCGTTGTTCAGCAGCAGGCAGTAATCATCGTTCTCTTCCAGAACGTGCTTCAATCCGAGGTTGTTACCGCCGGCATAGCGCAGATTCTCAGGCGATTCGATCAGTTTCACATCCGGGTAAGAGGAGCGAACGGCCTCCACGGACCCGTCCGAGGAACCATTGTCCACCACGATGGCCCGCCAATTGGGGTAGGTCATCTCTGCCAGGGAACGCAGACATTCCAGAGTGTCGTCCCGACGGTTCCAGTTGACCACGATGACTGCAACGGAGGGTGATTGATTTTCCACTTTTATCGCCTGAAATATAGCTTCGCTCTGGCTCAGTCCCGGTCC
>JALGZU010000106.1 GCA_025774735.1 candidate division LCP-89 bacterium
AGGGCAGGTCGTTGTTACCGCCGTCCCAGAGCACGATCTCCGCTTCTTCTTCAGCCTGGCGGAGAATAGCTTCGTAATCCACGCCCGCGTAAATGATATTACCCCGCGTGATGTGGGGCTCATATTCCTCCATCTCCTCGATCGTGCAGTTATGGTGTTTCAGATCGTCGAGTGAGGCGAACCGCTGCACCTTCTGGGCAACCAGATCGCCATAAGGCATGGGATGGCGTATGGCGGCGACTTTTTTGCCCGCATCGCGCAGGATTTCGCTCACCCGGCGAGTCGTTTGGCTCTTGCCGCATCCGGTACGGACGGCGCAGATGGAGATGACCGGGCGGTTCGATTTCACCATGGTCCCTTCCCCGCCCAGAAGGACGAAATTGGCTCCGATTGAAATCACTTCCGATGCCCGGTGCATCACATACTCGTGAGGGACATCCGAATAGGAGAAGACCACGTCGTCGATTTTCTGTTCCTGAATGATGCGGAGCAGATCTTCTTCCGCGTGAATGGGTATTCCCTGCGGATACAGTTCGCCGGCTAATTCCGCCGGGTATTTGCGCCCTTCGATATCTGGAATCTGAGTGGCTGTAAAGGCAACGACTTCATAATCTTCGTTGTCGCGGTAAACGACGTTGAAGTTGTGAAAGTCACGCCCGGCAGCTCCCATGATGAGTACACGTTTCTTAGCCATGATTAGCACCTTGAATTTTACCTGATTATTGCTGATTAAAGATCATAAAAGATTCATAGCTTCGAACAATGCAGCCGGATCGACGGGGTACCTGCATTGCAATCGAAGCTAAAAATATCTGAATGAAAAAAAGGAACCACCCGGGGCCTCGTGGGGGCTCCTCGTTACTTCAGGAAATATATACCTTTATGGATTTTACTGAGTATAAGGATGCTTGTGAAAATAAATTTAATAAAATTAAAAAGTCATGTCAACAGCTTTTCCCGATATTTTTTCGCCTTGTTCATAATTTTCCCGCGATAATCAAAGTTTTCTTGATAACCTCCGAAGGATGTATAACCCCGGCGAAAGCCGCCTCCCCTCTGCATCCCGGCCGTCCCAGGTCAGGGTCGTTGAGCCGGTGATGCTGTCACCGATCACTTTCAGCCTCCGGCCGCGCAGATCGAAGGCGAGCACCGCCGCCGAAGAAACTCCCGCCGGTGGGGAGATATTCAGGGTGAGTTCCCCGTGCCGGTCGGGATCGAAAGGATCCGGATCGAAGCTGAAACTCTTCGTGTTTTCCACGCCGGGTATCACCGCTCCTGCGCTGTTGACCTTCCCGGGTGTTCCGCCTGATGGATCCGAGGAAGGCTGCCAGTTTGCAGGATCGTCCGAAGGCAGGACGGAACTGATCCGTTCCAGCGAAATCCCCGCAAGAATGTCCCAACCGGTATAGGGCACCCGGTCCTGGACAGCTCCGGCGGCGTCGTAAAGAGTCGGCGTGTCACCGTCGTCGTTCAGAATCGGCCAGCCGCTTTCCAGCACACAGACCGCAAGTCCGCCGGGGAGCGGTAGAGAGAAGATGCTGGAATCCTGGGCGAGCAACGCAAAACTATCGGCCGGAACCGGCAGACTGACTTCCGTCAGGATTGTTCGGTCCGACGTGTCAGCGTCCGAAAGAGAGAAGGCGTACAGATCGACCGGGAAACCGGAGTGGTTGAACAGCTCTATCCATTCGCAGCCTGACCCGCCGGTTTTAGGGTATATTTCGTTGATAATTATTGAATTATTCGGATAGCCACCCGGCAGGATGATCAGCAGAGTATCGTTTTCGGAGCGGTTATCGATCAGTGAGTGCCAGGCGATGATGCTGTACGATCCGGCATCAAGGGTATCCAGATAAAGAAAGACGTCGGCAGAATCCGAAGGATTGATGGGATTGAAATCAACCGTGCCGAGAAGGGTCTCCGGATCGATCCCCTGTAAGAGTCCCCGAGCAAAGACAACCGTGCCGCCCTCGATGGATTCCAGGCCGAGGTTTTGCAGCCGCGCGCTAATCGTCAACGGTGATTGGTAAGGCAGTGGCGATGGAACAACAGTGAGATCGGTCAGGGCTAAATCGGCCTGTGGTGGCTGTACGCTGTTGACGAATCCCGGCGTGCCTAAGTAAGAAAGACTGTTGGCCCAGTTGCCGGGATCGTCGCCACTTTCCAGGCGGACTTTCTCTTCGGAATGTCCTTCGGGATTGCCGGTGGAATAAGCGACCGAAGCGATGATCTGTCCCAGCGAGTTCTGCAGGATGACCGTATCGCCAGGGTAGTTACTCAGGCCGTTCAGACCGAAATCGTTGCCGCCACTGATGCTGAGGAGTAATGCGCCCGGAGGAATGAGCGTGTCATATACCGCCGAGCCACCCCAGTAACCCGGGTCGAGTACCAATCCGTACCCTTCCGGTGGGATGAGCAGACTCTCACCGGCGTCAGTCAAACTGTCCAAATCGTCCTGATCTCCCACCATGTACCCCCATAGATCGATCCAGACCGTTGCTGAAGTATTGTAAAGTTCGATATACTCCTCGTAATATTCCGATCCTGCCGGATCGAACATAATCTCCGAGAGTACGATTTGTGCCCTTGCCGGGATTGCTGCGGTTATGAGGGTGAGGAGTAAGGGAGAGAAGACTTTAAGAAATTTTCGCATCGGCTGCCTCGAAGAGTCGCTTCAGTTCTCGTTCGAGATGGTCCTTACCTTGCAGCCATTCGATGTCGATTTCGAGGACCAGTATAGGGAGCGCCTGGAAGAGCTTGCCCAGCTTGACCGCATCCTTCTCCGTCGTGATCAGGTAATCGGCGCCCTCTTTCGTGAATGCGCCGGCGAGCCGTTCAATATCTTTCGTCTTGTAATGGTGGTGGTCAGGGAAGCGGATCAGGTAGGGGATGTCGGCGCCCAACTGGTGCAGGCTGTTCAGAAACCGCTGGGGCCTGGCGATGCCGCAAAATCCGATCAGGTGTGCTCCTTCGAGGTCACCGAGAGGCACCTCCTCGCCGGTGCGGTATTCAACACAGCGCTGCGAAACCGTGTGGCAGGCCAGCAGCCGCTCCTCTCCGAATCGCGCCGCGCAGGCATCCCAGACCTCTTGTGAATCCTCTTCCTCAGGTTGGTGGTTCGCCATGACGATCAGGTCAGCCCGCTCCAGCGCTGATGCTGCTTCCCGCAGTGGTCCTGCCGGGAGTAGCCGCTGAGCCTCCGGGTGGCAATTTCCGTCAACCAGAGCGATGTCCAGATCGCGATGGATACGGCGGTGTTGAAACGCATCGTCCAAAAGGATTACCGAGGGCGAGAACTGTTCGATCAGGGCGTGGCCGCCATGCACCCGGTCGTTATCGACTGCCACGGGAATGCCCTTCAGCTTGCGGGCGTATAACTGCGCTTCGTCGCCGGAGACTCTGGTAGCGCAGACCGGTCCTGATCCCTCGCTCACGATCTTGAAGCCCCTACTCCGGCGCCTGTAGCCACGGGATAACACCGCCGGATTTTGGTTGTAAGGATCTTCCTTAAGCTGCCTGGCGAGGTATAGTGTCACCGGGGTTTTGCCCGTGCCGCCCACGGTGATATTGCCGACTGAGATAACGGGCACGTCTAGTCGGTGAGTTTTGAACAGGCCATGGCTGTAAGCGAAGTTACGCAGTTTCAAGCCGCTTTGATAGATCCGGGAGAAAGGGCTGAGATAGGGGCCGGCCCGGTGCCATAGAGCCTCAGACATCGGCCTCCGTCCCGCCGAAATGAGCCTCGGCTGATTTCACCAGATCCACCATAATGCCTTCCAGTTTCTCCCGCCAGGATTCGACTTCCTCTGAAGGTATCTCTTCCGGGATTGTGATGGGATCGCCGTGATAGATCGCACAGCGGGCAAACGGTTTGGGCAGTACGAACCGGTCCCAGCTCTTGAAACGCCAGCAGGGGCGGGCGGCGAAGGTGATCGGAATTACCGGGTTACCCGAATGCTGGGCCAGATAGAGGGAACCTGATTTGAATTTCAGGCGAGGACCGGTCGGACCGTCCGGGAGCATGGCAGCTATGCCACCCTCTTTCAAACGTGCGAGCATCTCATAGTATGCCTCCGTGCCTCCTCGCGTCGATGAACCGCGCACCGCTCCGTATCCGAGTTTCTTGACAATCCGGGTGACCATTTCGCCGTCGGCGTGGTGGCTGATCATGGCCACGATGCCCTGGTTGCGGTGATAGAATACCGGGGCGAACATGCGTCCGTGCCAGACGCAGAAGACAAAGCCTCTCTTTTCTTCGATGAATTTTTGCACAGCTTCCGGATTGATCCTCTGGATGCGCAAACTCCAGCCGATCAGCCGGATGATCCAGGGACCCAGCCATTCCGCCAGGGTGAAGAGGAACCGTTTTGATTTACGCCGCAACGTCGCTGCCCTCCTGGATCAAAGTAGTCAGGATCTCCGCCACTCTCCCGGAGGCGCCGGGTTGTCCCAACTTCCTCCGGACCCGCTCCAGATTAGATTTCATCTTATCGCGATGCAGCGAACTCGTTAACAGGATGTATAACGCATCGGAGATATGCTCCGGCGTGGCCCCACCCTGAATGAACTCGGGGACAACCTTCTCCCCGGCTACCACGTTGACCAGGGCGATGTTGGGGATTTTCACCATCAGGCGGCCGATTGTATAAGTCAGGGGAGCAACTTTATATGCCATCACCATCGGTGTGCCCAAAATGGCGGTTTCCAGGGTTGCCGTTCCGGATGCGACCAGAGCCGCATCGCTGTGTGCTTGAAGGTTCGACGTCTGGTTCTGCAGCAGTCTAATCCGGTTTGTGTCGGAGCCTCTCCGTTTCAAAATGGCCTGGTAAAACGAGATGTCCAACGCAGGAGAACAACCGACCGCAGCCCTGAGGTCAGGGATCCGCTGGACCAGCTTGTTGTAGGTATCCAGAAAGAGCGGCAGCAGCCGTCTGACTTCCTGGATGCGGCTTCCCGGCAGCAGCGCCAGGAGCCGGCCCTCAGCCGGGATCTTCAGCGCTTCGCGAAACTCTGGGCGAGTCTGCGTCGTCCGGGTAACTTCGAGAAGCGGGTGACCGACAAATTCGACGGCCAGGCCGGCTTCACGGTAGAGAGGGACTTCGAAATCGAAAATCACCGCCATTTTATCCACCAGTCGGGATATTTTCGAAATTCTCGACTTGTGCCAGGCCCAGACCTGAGGGCTGATATAATAAAGGATAGGGATCGGCCGGGTCTCGCTGCTGCGCTTCAGCCGTTCGGCCAGGCGTAAGTTGAAGCCCGGATAATCCACCAGGATCACGGCGTGCGGTTTCCTTTTGATGCATTCCCGCAGTAACCTCTGCATCATGTTCCGGATGAACGGGATGTGGCGGATAACTTCCGTAAAACCCAGAAAGGCGACCTCGTCGACGGAATAGAGGTTCTCACAGCCTGCTTCGGCCATCTTTGTGCCACCCACACCGAAGAAATGAGCATCGGGATCCAGAGCCTTGAAGGCGGTCACCAGTCCGGCGGCGTGCAGATCTCCTGAAACCTCCCCGGCGATGACCATGATCTGTTTTGGATTCGTGCTGCCTCCGCCGTTCACAGTAGCCCTATCAGTGCAAATACGACCACAGCCACGAGGAGATTGAGGCGCGTGTGTTTTTCGTTGCGCCAGGCGTCCTTCCAATCCGGTTGGATCGGCAGCGACCAATTCCAGGGAGTGAGTCTCGGAACCCATCTGGGGACACTGCGGCGGTAGAGTTCGTATTCGATTCCGTATAAGTTAACCAGAGTTTCTTCTTCAAGGGAGACGATCAGACTGTATTGCACTGCGCAGAATGCCAGCGCAATCAGGATCCAGAGCAGGTGTCCACCAGCCAGGCATACCACCCCGACGTAGATCAAGGTGTTGCCCAGGTAGAGGGGATTTCTGGCATGGGCGAACGGTCCTGAGGTGATCAGCTGAGGTGCTCCCACATCGCGAGTACGGGTGGCGCCTCCTGCATGCGCCACGCCCCACATCCGAACGACCTCGCCTATCATAAGGAGAATCAACCCCCAGACGAAGGCGTCCAGAGTGGGCGCGGCGGTATAAACCAGCGCCCCGAGCAGTGGAATGGGGGTATAGCTGCGTAATTTAAAGAAGAGTTGTCGGATGTCCATTGATGCTGTGTACTGGATGTAGGTTATGCGTTTTCAATCTGATGTAAAATCTCCTGAGCCAATTCCAGCGCTCTGACAGCGTCCTCGCCCGGGACCGGAACCGGGAGGTCCTGCAGGACGGCTTGAATGAAGCCTTCCAACTCGAGCTTGAGGGCGTTTGCCTGGGGTGCCTCCGGCCTCTGGTAGAGAATCTTGCGGGGTTTGCTGCCCTTTTCGATCTGTCCCAATTCCGTAGCCAGAGACCCCTCTTCACCCGGCACCGCCAGCCGGTACACCTCCGCCGTCCCTTCGGAAAAGTCGAGACTCAGGTAGGCGTCTTCCTGGAAGAGGCGCATTTTCCGCATTTTTTGCCGGGAGATGCGGCTCGCGGTCAGGTTGGCTACGCAGCCGTCTTCGAAGACGATCCTGGCATTGGCGATATCCACCGTATCCGAGATGACCGCCACGCCGGAGGCGTCGAGATGTTTGACCGGGGATTTGACCCAGTGGAGAATGAGGTCGATGTCGTGAATCATCAAGTCAAGAATGACGGCCACGTCCGCGCCGCGCAGGGTGAAGGCCGCCAACCGGTGAGCTTCGATAAACCGGGGGGCGACCGTCATGTCTTCCAGAGCCCGGACCGCCCGGTTGAACCTTTCAATGTGTCCCACAGCGAGCTTCAGCTCCCTCTTCGCGCAGCGGTCCAGAATCTCCCTGGCCCCCTCTGGAGTGTCCGCCAGCGGTTTTTCGATGAACAGGTTGGTTCCCATCTCGGCCGCCTCGAGCGCCAGATCGTAATGTGCTCGGGTGGATGCGGCGATGACGGCGGCATCCACTTCCGATAGCAGCTCTACAGATGACCTGAATGCCCTTATACCCAGTTCACCAGCGATCTGATCAGCCCGATCTGTGGCCAGGTCGTATATGCCGATCAGGTCAGCCGGTTCGATTTCAGACAGAAGCCTGGCGTGGATACTCCCCAGATGCCCCACGCCGATCACTCCGACACGGCATCGTTCTTTCATCCTCTGATCACTCCAATCGGTGTGAGTTGGATCTCCTTTTCGACCAGGTCCGACTGTAGCGCCATCACCCGGTCGATGTCCTTGTAGGTGTGGCGGGATCTCGACGGAAGTTTCTCCATGGCCGCAGCGTAAACCTCTACATTCCGCTCTTTCAGATCGTCGAGAACGCTCTTGACGGTGACCCTATTATTACCGGCGGCGCGCCCGGCGCCACGAGAGCAGGAACTGAAGGTCTCCCGGGGTCTCCAGCCCGATTTTGTGCGGGACCCTCTGCACCGCTTTATCGAAGTTAACGATCACGGGTCTCCGCCGGAATTCTCCCTCCCTTATAGCAGCGTACCATTTCAGAGTTATGGGAAATATAACGAATTGGAGAATTCAATTCAAGTAAAAATCCCCCGCACTTAGAAAACGCCCGTGGCGTCCAGTGCAGGGGATATGGCTATTCTCGATTACTTATCTTATCCCTTGATCACTCCCAGAGGGGTGAGTTTCGTCTGAATTTCTACCAGGTCAGCCTGCTGTTCCATCACCTGGTCAATGTTCTTATAGGCTTGGGTGGCCTCCTCCGGTAACTCCCGAAAGTTGTCGGCAGACACCTCAATGCCGCGTGCTTTCATGTCCCTTAAAACCTCGTCCACGCCGATTTTGCGTCGCGCCTCCCTGCGACCCATCCTCCTGCCGGCGCCGTGTGAACAGGAAAGAAACGATTCCGCGTTACCCTTCCCGGTGACGATGTAGGAGGAACTGCCCATGGATCCGGGGATGATCCCCCGCTCTCCCGCTCCGGCGCGGGTGGCTCCTTTACGGTGGATCCAGACCGAGTTGTCGAAGTGGTCCTCCCGGGCGGCGTAGTTGTGATGCACGTCGAGGCGGTCTGTGGCCGGGAATTCCAATATATCCAGGATGACCTCCATCATGCGCCGGCGGTTCTCGCGGGCGAAAGTCAGGCACCATTCCATGGCGGTCACGTAATCCTGGCCGTCGTCGGTGTCGAGAGGGAGGTAGGAGAGTTCCGAGGTGGGAAGATCGGCGCGCCGCTTCCGGCAGACCTCTTTGGCCTTTTTGTGGAAGAATTCGGCCGTCTGCTTCCCGACGTTGCGGCTGCCCGAATGAATCATGATCCAGAGCCCGTTCTCCTCGTCGGTCTGCAGTTCGATGAAATGGTTGCCTCCACCCAGGGTTCCAAGCTGCTTGCGAACCCGCTTCTCCTCTTGTTGAAAGAGCGGCAGGCGGGTCGGCATCCTGTCCAGCACCGGACTCTTCTGTGCGGATTGATGCCATTTGAATCCCTGAGGGATCGCCGCACTGATCTGCGCCATGGCCTTTTTCAACCGGATCGCCGCGAATTCATCCGCAGCGTATGGTGTCTTTACCGCGTGCATGCCGCAGCCTATGTCCATTCCCACGGCGTAAGGAATGATGGTCTCTTCGGCCGCCAGCACTCCCCCGATAGGCATACCGTACCCGACGTGCACGTCGGGCATCAACGCCACCTGGCGGAACGAAAAGGGTAGCCGGGTCAGGTTGAGGGCCTGTTCCAGGGCGCCGCGTTCAACCTGGTTTACGTCTTTCAACCAGATTTTCAGCGGAATGCGCTGAGCCTTTTTATCGAAGAGAACGATCATGACGCAGGATTACTGAGTTGACCGTACATAGGTAATTGAGTGATCTGGTCTGAAGTTCGAGGGGATGAGAATCTACGCAGAAGAAGTTGGTCAAAAGTTTGACTGTTCTTGAGGAGATAAGTCGCTCACCTTTTAAACAGGTAACCGCTCGGAACCGCGGCCACGCCGCCGGGTGAAATCTGGAAACGGCCGGCGTCATCTTCGGGATCAGCGCCTATTACCGTTCCGTCCGGAACCGTGACGCCCTCGTCGATGATAGTCCGGTGGATGCGGCAGCCGCGGCCCACCTGAACTCCGGGCATCAGAATCGATTCCGTGACCGTGGATTCGCCCAGCACCCGCACCATCGGCGCCAGGATCGACCGGTCCACCTGAGCGCCCGATATGATAGCCCCGGTCCCCGTAATGGAATTTGTCGCCAGCCCCCGCCGCTCAGCGCTCTCGTTGATGGTTTTCGCCGGGGGACCCTGCATGCGATAGGCGTGAATCGGCCAATCCGAATCGTAAAGGTTTAACTCCGGGGATACCTGCAACAGGTCCATGTTGGCGTCATAAAGGGAGTCGATGTCGCCGACGTCGCGCCAATACTTCGATTCCTTACGGTTCTCGTCCACGAACTCGTACCCGAAAACCTTCTCACCTTTGCGGATCATCTGGGGGATGATGTCGTGTCCGAAGTCACGATTGCCGTCCCGTTTGAAATCTTCGATGAGTTCGCGCACCAGGGTGCGGGTGTCGAAGACGTAGACGCCCATGTTGATCAAAATCCTGCCGACATGGTCGGGGTGCGGCCTGCCGCTCTCTGGCT
>JALGZU010000582.1 GCA_025774735.1 candidate division LCP-89 bacterium
CTCACAAGACCGGCGGCTTCTTCGCCATCCGGGGATTGGAAGTTCAGACCAACGTCGGGCCGGTGCAGCGGTGGACTCAGCCGATCATTGATCAGCCCGAAGTGGGGCTATTGGGCATTCTCTGCAAAAAATTCGACGGCATTTTGTATCTCCTGATGCAGGCCAAAGCCGAGCCGGGCAACCTCAACGGCTTCCAACTGGCTCCCACCCTGCAAGCCACCCGGAGTAATTACCTGAGCGTTCACGGCGGCAAGCCGACGCATTATGCCGATTATTTCATCAATGGGGAGCGGGCGGAGGTGCTCTTCGACCAGCACCAGTCGGAACAGGGGGCGCGGTTTTATCGCAAGCGAAACCGCAACATCATCGTTCAGGCCGCGGCTGACGAAGAGATTGAATTGGCGCCCAACTATCGATGGATGACGCTGGGGCAGGTGAAACGTCTCATGCTGCGGAACAACACAGTCAACATGGACGCACGCTCGGTGATTTCGACGATCTGCTTCTGTCCCGAACGCAGGACTTCCCTGAAATCCATCCGTGAAGAAGAGCTGCGCGACTGTTTGAATTCTTCTCCGCTGGTTGAGATAATGCTCGGCGATCTGAACATCAAGATGATTTTGTCCGAATGTTCGGAGGAACCTCCCCGGCATACAACGGGTGAACTGCTGCGCCTGATCAGCCGGGAGAAGTTTCAGTGCGAACTGGATACCCGGCTCATCCCTCTGAATCAGGTCAAGGATTGGTCGGTCGGCCCCTATGAAATTTTTCACGACCGGCGGTTATACTTCTCGGTGATCGGGGTGGGCGTGGAGGCTCACAGCCGCGAGGTGCCATCCTGGGATCAGCCGATCATCAAGCAACAGCACCCCGGGATCGTTGGGTTTATCGTCCGCGAGATCGAAGGCTTGCTCCATTTTCTGGTTCAGCTCAAGATGGAGAGCGGCAACATCGACCTTTTGGGCATGGCATCCACGGTGCAGTGCATTACGGGCAGCTATGAAGAGGGCAGCCTTCCTCCCTACGTCGGCGAAATGCTGGAGTCCAGCCAGGTGAAGGTTGTCTTCGACACAATGCAATCGGAAGAAGGGGGGCGATTTTACCACGAAGAGAACCGCAACCTGCTGCTCTTGGGAGATGATACCTTTCCGTTGGAAATCCCGCCACGCTACCTCTGGGTTTCACTCCGGCAACTGAAGCAGTTTCTGACGTTCAATAACTTTCTCAACATCGAAGCGCGCAGCCTGCTGGCAATCATATAGAGGCCGATGATTGTGACGGAACCATCCTCGCCTAATCCACCCCCTAACCGAAAAAAAGCGCATCGAATCTGCTTGATCGCCATCTTGTCCATAGGCGTTGTCCTGCGCTTGCTCCTGCTGGGGGACAAACCGTTCTGGGCGGACGAGGGCGTCGGCTGGTGGATGGCGTTGGGGGAGATCGAACACGACGCGCCGGCGATCTACCGTTACGCCTTCGAGTGGACCGTTCAACTGTTCGGCTGGAACGAATTTGCGGGCAGGCTGCCGTCCGCCCTGTTCGGTGTGCTCTCCATCGTCGTAATCTATTCCGTTGGGAAAAGCGTATTCGACCGCAGGTTAGGTTTGTATGCCGCAGCCCTCGCCTCGATTTCAGCCTACTTGATCCCGCTTTCCCAGGAGATGAGAATTTACAGCTTGCTGGGCTTGGAACTGTGGCTGGCTCTGTGGTGTTTTCTGATGATTCTTAGAGACGAGCGAGCTCATATCGGCTGGTGGACCGGGCTCTTACTGGTTGGGATTGCCGGGCAGCACACGCACTGTTTTTTTATTTTCATGCTGGTTTATTTAGGCGCGGTCTTGATCGTGGTTCGAGGAAGGAGGTGGTGGCCGAATCACTTCAAATACCTGGCGGTAATTGTTATAGTATTATTGCTGGCCTTACCAGAGGTGCTGAACACACTTACTGTTGCCAACGAAAGGCGCATCATCTACGCGGGCGATCTATCCCATTTGAAAATGAACGTATTTCGAGTGCTGCGAGCGTATTTCAGTTTCCTGTTCGGTGATTACCTGACCAACCTTCCGGGGATGATTATACCTTACTTGAAGGTCCATCCATTTCGCCTGGCGGGGGGATTGGCTATGACGGGCACTTGGATCGCTTTAGGATTTCTGGCTTCAAAGCAATCGCTGAGGATGGCTCGCCGGGGTGATTTCCAGGCTCTGGGCGTG
>JALGZU010000583.1 GCA_025774735.1 candidate division LCP-89 bacterium
ATACGCACGCCGAGCCCTGGCCCTGGGAACCGACATGTTCGGAGACATCCCGAAGGATCTATTGACTATTTTTACCAAGCTGAAATTAGATAGAGAATCATTGCGTTTGACGGGCAATAGGGCTTTGAGAACGGACGATCCCTTCTGGCAAAAGAACCTTAAAGACGCCGGTTTGACCTTCCTGACACCGCGGCAATTCGGTTTTGTAGCCCTTCCGATCTCCGTCACAAAGGGAACGATTGTATTGCCGCTCGCCATGAATCCTACCCCGATCATCAAGGGCGAGGCGATGAGATGTTACTGGCTCGAAGAGAATGATTACGTCCCTGAAGAACTCAGTTTGCCTATCACCGGTCTGAACGTCATCAACGATGGGGTCATCTTCTATAAGTATGTCCTGGACAGCACGCGCACGAGGTTATTATGGGAGCCTGTATTTTTAACCTGGTCGGGAGAATTCAATCCGCTGGGGCCGGTCTTTGAATCGCCGCTCCCGACATCCGATCCCAACGATTTGACCTATCCCTGGTTCGAGGAACAGACGTATTTTAATCCGAACTTGAAAGAGCGGGCGGTTGTCGAAGTTACGCTGCAGAATCCAATAAAACGGAATTTTCATCTCACTGCGGGACTGGATTTGACGGGAAACGGAAACAACTGGGCGGATTCCACCCTGAGATTTCCCATCCGCATCGGTGACCGCTATTACGCCCACGAGTATTACGGAGATTACATCAGCCAGATCTACGAAGAATCGCAAGCTGATTCCATCGGGATCGAATTTGGGGATATCGTCATCGCGTTTGGAAATCACTCCTTCACCAGCAACCTGAGTGTCGGCGACGTGAAAAATATGTATCCGCTTCGAACCCCCATGGATCTGACAATACTTAGGGGGGATGATACGCTTCACTTTGACGCCTTTAACGGCTTTATCGGCTATGAGTACCAACAGAGCCACAAGCTCGTCGAAATCGATCCGGAAACGGGCGAACATTTGAACGAAATGAAGCTGCCTCCTATCCTGCATGTGTTGGGATCTAATTCCGCCGGTGAACTCGTATATACATCCCATGACAGCCTCAGGTTTATCGATCCTCAGGGCGGTGCGTCAAGGAATATTGTTATACCCGATCTAAATAGCTTCCAGCGCTACGTTTATTGCGAACCCGCAGGGGATATCCTGTTATTAAGCAGTGGTACCGACACGGAAATTATGGCATTGGAATTATCCAGAACCGCTGACGATTCCAGCCGAATTTTATGGAAACAGGAGTATGAAAATGTCTACCAGATCGGCGGTAGGTCGCGATTCCCATTTACCGACGATGATGAGGCATTTCCCCTGCTCCTCAATGATGGCACCCTGCTGATCATCGACATTGCGACCGGTTTGCTTCTGGCTCGCGAAAATCTACCCTTCCAGCACTTCGGATACATCCCTCAGGTGCTCGACGGTGTTCTCACCGGATCGGCCGCCGGAAGGATCTTCGGCTGGAAGGTGGCCTATTACCATCCACCATTCCCCTGGTCGTCCGTCGGCTATGGTGCCTTAGCTTTCCTTCCGCTATTGATTGCCTCGGTCTCTGTCAACCGGATGCGCATCAACAGGCTCAAGCGGAAACAAGTCGAAGAGTTGGAACGGGAGCGAATAAGGCAGGAAATCGAGACTGCTGCTGCTATTCAGCGCCGTATTCTCCCCGATCCGGACGCCCTGCCGGTTATCGAGGGCTTTACTGTTTACGGGCAGAATTACCCATGCAAAGAGGTTGGAGGCGACTACTTCGACGTCATCCCCATGCTCGACGGCCGTTTCGGATTCGTCGTCTGCGATGTCTCCGGCAAGGGTCTGCCGGCAGCCCTGCTGGTCTCTTCCCTGCAGGCGACGCTGCATACCCTCTTCCAGAGCAACGCCAGCCTGGTCGAAATCGCCCGGAAGACCAACACCATCCTCTGCAGGAACACTACTCCCGATAAATACGCCACCGGATTTATCGGTATCATCGATCCAGAACAGGGCAGCATCGAAACTGTGAACGCCGGACACAATGTCCCCCTCCTCCTGCGGGCTTCAGGGGAATTGGAAGGATTGACAGAAGGTGGCTTGAGTTTCGGCATTCTCGAGGATGCAGCTTACGTCTCCCAGATATCTATCCTGCTCCCCGGTGACCTCCTCTACATTTACACCGACGGCATCAGTGAAGCGAT
>JALGZU010000584.1 GCA_025774735.1 candidate division LCP-89 bacterium
CGTTCGGATATTCGTGATCTCTCTGAAGGGACGGATCACTTTAAGATTGAAGTCGATGCCAGCGTTACACCGGGCAGCTGCCGCGTTGAAACCCCTTCTGGATTGGTGGATGCTGATTTCACGACGCAGTTGGGGGAATTGCGTAAAGCGCTGATTTTACACGAGGAAGCCGGAGTATGAATGCCAGCTTGACCATGTCGGATCGAGCCATGACGGCGCGTTACAGGCGTTATTTCGAGCGCCTGGAAGAGTGCCATCCCATGGTGCATACCGGCTGGATCAGTGAAATCATCGGTCTGGTGGTCACTTCAGTTGGACCGCCCGTCGCCGTCGGGGAAATCTGCCGGATAACCTCACCAAATGGGGAGATCACTCCGGCCGAGGTCGTCGGTTTCCGCGGCAATCAGGTGCTCCTGATGCCTCTGGGAAACATCGACGGCATCGCCCCTGGCTACCTCGTCACTGCCGAACGTGAGCCTTTCCGGGTGCCCGTCGGTTTTGGACTCTTGGGCCGCGTCATCGACGGTCTGGGCCGGCCCATCGACAAAGCCGGTCCCCTGCAGGCGGAAGACACCCGGCCGGCTACGGCTTCGCCGCCGGCTCCACTGGAGAGACAGCGCATCACCGAACCCCTGGCGACCGGCATTCGATCCATCGATTCGCTGCTGACCTGTGGCAAGGGCCAGAGGGTGGGCATTTTTTCAGCGGCGGGAGTGGGTAAATCCATTCTATTGGGCATGATCGCCCGCAACACCTCCGCGCAGGTGAACGTAATCGGCTTAATCGGCGAGCGCGGCAGAGAAGTGCGCGAATTCATCGAAAAGGACCTGGGGGAAGAGGGATTGAAGCGCTCCGTAGTGGTGGCGGTGACCTCCGATCAGCCTGCGCTGATCCGGTTGAAAGGAGCGCAGGTGGCGACCGCGATCGCGGAGTACTTTCGTGATCAGGGCATGGACGTGATGCTGATGATGGATTCCGTCACCCGACTCGCCATGGCCCAGCGCGAAATCGGTCTGGCCATCGGAGAACCGCCCACAACCCGGGGATTCACACCGTCGGTGTTCGCCATGCTGCCGAAGCTGCTGGAGAGAGCCGGAGCTTCGCAGAAGGGAAGCATTACAGGCATGTACACTGTACTCGTCGAAGCCGATGACATGGATGAACCGGTTTCGGACGCCGTCCGGTCGATCCTGGACGGCCACATCGTGCTGTCCCGTAAGCTGGCCGCACGTAACCACTATCCGGCCGTCGACGTGCTGGAATCGATCAGCCGCCTGATGACCGACATTGTGGACCCCGATCATCTGAAGTCGGCCAGGACGCTGCTGGAGCATCTGGCCATCTACCGCGAAGCCGAAGACCTGGTCAACATCGGTGCCTACGTGGCCGGATCCAATCCCAAGATCGACCTGGCGTTGCAGAAAATCGATGTCATCCAGACATTCATGAAACAGGCAATAGACGAGAAGGGTGATTACGAAGAGACGCTCAAGGTCCTCGGGGAGCTGGCGGCGTGAAAAAATTCAATTTCCGGCTGCAACGCGTCACCGAGGTGCGCCAGAGGGTGGAGAAAGAACGCCAGCGGGAGTTAGCCTTGTCGCAGGGAAAGTTGAAATCCGAAGAGCTTCGACTTCAGGAAATCAGTGAAGATGCGGAGCGGAGTCATGCGGGATTACGCCAGGCTCTGGGACAGCAGAAAAACGCCGGCCATCTCCTGGCACTCGATTGCTGGCTGTCACGGCAATTACAGGAGTTGGAAGCCCAGGCGGAGCGAACCAGAGAGCAGCAGGACGCGGTAGAGCAGGATCGGGGTGCGCTCATCCAGGCGTCCAAGGAGAGAAAGGTCCTGGATAAACTTAAGGAACGGCGCCGGGCTGAGCATCGCGCCAAGGTACAGCGTGCCGAGCAGATTTTTCTGGACGAGATAGGACAACGTGAATCCGAGTCGCTGGACAGTTTTCAAACGCATCTCGTCCTGACGGAAACCGAGAAAGAGATCGCATAGAGTCAGGCGATATAATCGATTGTACGCAATAGGAATAATATCATGGCCGATGAAGAGACCACAGAATTAAGTAATGAGGGAACCGGGGCGGAGCAACCGAAGAAGAAACTGGTGCCCATTATCACTGCTCTGGGTTTGCTGTTCGTTCTGTCCGGTGCAGGTAACTTCATCCATTTGAAAATGACCTACGTGCCACCTCTG
>JALGZU010000107.1 GCA_025774735.1 candidate division LCP-89 bacterium
GCTTTGGTAAGATTTCGAATCGTTTTCATTTGTTACTCCACTTGATTAATTATGATTTGCGGGTTATTCATCCTGTGAATATATACGAATGATATTGCGATTCATTTGCAATTAAAGAAAAAAAGTTTATTTTTTTTGAGAAGTGCGTCAATCTGTACTTGGTTCTCACAAACCATCGACCAAAATAATCGTTGACAATATGGTAAACGAAGTGTATTTTGCGGAGTGCATCGCTGCTATTGAGGATTAAAAAGGAAATTCGGGAACGCCTATGAAGGCGATGGTTTTGAATAAACTCTGCAACGTTTTAGAACAGAATACCCCATTGGCGTTGACTGATCTCCCCGCTCCAATCACCGGAGAGCGGGATATCTTCATCAAGGTATCAGCCTGCGGCGTCTGTCACACGGAGCTGGACGAGATAGAGGGACGCACGCCTCCGCTTCGCCTGCCCGTAATCCCGGGTCACCAGGTGGTCGGCAGAGTCGAGGAGACCGGCGGGGAGGCAAGCCGTTTCCAGCCCGGCGACTGCGTGGGCGTCGCCTGGATTTACTCAACCTGTGGAAAATGCAAATTTTGTCTGGAGGGTAACGAAAATCTATGCGCTGATTTCGAGGCGACGGGCAGGGATGTAAATGGAGGCTACTCGGAGTACATGACCGTTCCGGAAGCCTTCGCCTACCCTGGCGCCACTCCTGTGCGCCGGAGCAATCGGCTACCGGTCGTTAAGATTGACCGGCTTAAGAGACGGACAGATCCTCGGATTGACCGGATTCGGAGCATCGGGACACCTCGTGCTTATGATGGTGAAACATCGGTATCCCAACGCCAATACGTTCGTCTTCGCCCGGAGTGAAAAGGAGCGGCAGTTCGCCGTTAAGCTCGGCGCTGTCTGGGCAGGAGATATCGGGGATCGCCCCCCTGAAAAACTGGATTGCATCATCGATACCACGCCGGTCTGGAAGCCGGTGGTCGAGGCGATGAAGCACCTCGAACCGGGCGGAAGGCTGGTGATCAACGCCATCCGCAAGGAGGACGCTGATAAGGACTACCTCCAGAATCTGGACTATCCGCTTCACCTCTGGGAAGAGAAAGAGATCAAGAGCGTCGCCAACGTCTCCCGCCGGGACGTTACCGAATTCCTGCAGCTGGCAGCCGAAATTCCTATCAAGCCGGAGACAGAGGAATATGAGTTGGAAGACGCCAACCGGGCACTGGTCGAATTGAAAGAGGGAAAGATCAGGGGAGCGAAAGTTTTGATGATCGGGTAGCTACGGGACGTATCCATGCAGTTTGATACTAAAAGTTTGATTATATTGGAAGAAACTCTGAATAGGCTGGAGACCGGCTTCTCGGGGCTGCCGGATCTCGAAACGGGCGCCGACCTGGAAGCACTCAGGAAAGTCCTCTCAGAAACTGCGGACCGGATGCAGGACAATTTTCCCTACCATCATCCGTTTTACGCCGGACAGATGCTCAAACCACCCCACCCGGTCGCCCGCCTCGCCTACATGCTGGCCATCTGGATCAATCCCAACAATCACGCTCTCGACGGAGGCCGGGCCAGCTCGGTCATGGAGAAGGAAGCTGTCGCTGAAATCGCCAACCTGTTCGGGTGGACCACTTTCCTGGGGCATCTCTGCGGGGGTGGCACCATAGCCAACCTGGAAGCACTATGGATTGCCGGCAATTTGCATCCCGGTAAGACTGTCGCCGCTTCGGAACAGGCACATTACACCCACCGGAGAATTTCGGAGGTCCTGCAGCTGTCCTTCCAGGCTGTCGCCTGTGATACACGGGGACGCATGGATCCGGACGCTCTGGAAGATCTCCTCAAAGCCGGTTCTGTAGGAACGGTCGTCGCCACTGCGGGGACCACGGGAACGGGGGCAGTCGATTCAATCCCGGACCTATTAGAGTTGAGAGAAAAATACGGTTTTCGCCTGCACGTCGACGCGGCCTACGGCGGCTATTTTATCCTGGCGGATAATCTGGACCCTGGGACCCGAAAGTCCCTTGATAGAATCGGTGAAGCCGATTCTATCGTCATTGACCCCCACAAACACGGCCTGCAGCCCTACGGATGCGGCTGTGTGCTCTTCAAGGATCCCGGAGTGGGGCGGTTTTACAAGCACGATTCCCCCTACACCTATTTCAGCTCTGAAGACCTGCACCTCGGGGAGATCAGCCTGGAATGTTCCCGCCCCGGAGCGTCGGCCGTAGCTCTCTGGGCAACACAGAAGCTACTGCCGTTGGTCAGGGGAAGTGAATTCGCGGTGAATCTGGGTAAATGCCGCCAGGCCGCTCTGTGGTTGTACGAAAAATTATCCCGTGATCCGCGCTACCTGACCCTCTTCGAACCGGAACTGGACATCGTCGTCTGGGCTCCCCGCAACGATAGAATCAGCCGAATTTCTGAGTTATCAGAGAAGCTGTTCAAGCAAGTGGCAGCCGAAAATCTCCATCTGGCCAAGATGACTTACCCGGTGGAGCGGTTGCAGGAGGCCTGGAAAAACGTCGTCATGGACAGGGAGCACGTCACCTGCCTGCGGGCATGCCTGATGAAACCCGAACATAAGGAGTGGATCGGCCGCATCTGGGAAGTGCTGGACAAGATCACCGATTCGGTCCTCGCCGGGTAATCTCAGTCTTCTTGAAAAGAGTCGCATGAATAGTGATAATCTTTATTCTACAGGTGCTGAGCGATAACAGTTAATCCCCAATATCCATTAATCAAGGAGGATATCATGGCTGAAAGCGTCTATAAGGTCATCGAGCTGGTGGGCAGCAGTGGTGAGTCGTGGGAAAAGGCTGCATCTGCCGCCGTCGCCCGGGCTGCGGAATCTCTGCGCGATCTGCGGGTAGCGGAAATCTCCGAACTCGACATGGTGATCGCGAATGGGAAGATCGAAGCGTACCGGGCGAAGGTGAAGGTCTCCTTCAAGTACGAGGGTGGACAGTAGGTAAGTCAACGGTTCACGAACTGATCAGGCCGCGCCGCATATCAGGTGCGGTCTGCTCTCTCTACAGGACACTCCATTACTTTCCCCGTTCCGGTTCACCGCTAAAAAATGTGAGATTGAAGGTTTCGCGGCAGAGTTTTACTTGATTTTAAGGAACAAATTAGGTATCTTTTTAACCTGATCTGAATCTATACCCTGCCTGCCCAAGCTTGAATGATTCCCCGGTTTGACCACCTTCATCGGCTCAGGAGTAAATCATGAGATCGCCTTCCCGCATAGCCGCCTATCTCGTTGTCCTTATCAGTACGGTTATATTCACGCCTCCGACGGGTCAGGCGGAATATGACATCGACTCACTTTACCATGAGGCTATGACGGCCTATCAGGCCAACGATATAAAACTCGCAGAAAGTATCGCTTCCCTGACGCTATCGGAAATCGAATCTCAGGAAGGAAGGGATTGGATTTTCCGCGGCGAGCGGAAACCTCTCGAAGCTGAATTTTCGGGTGATTACATCCTCATCGGTTTAAGTGACACGGATGATGACCAGCGGATGAACCGGGTCGAGGTTTACCTTCCAGAGAACAATGAATTAATGAAGATCCACGATTTTTCACCCTGGTACATATCCGGCGCTGTAACGAGTAAGAATTATATCGTCATAGTTTTGCGAAGAGACGGCTTTCTGGGGTATAAGTTATCGTTCGCTGAAAAGGGAGAAATGGACTTCGAAAAATCCATCCTGTGTTTGGGAAAGGAGGAGTACTCTATTTCTACCGACGAAAAAACGGATTACATAAGGTTTCTCGAAACGGGACCCCACGGCGTAACCTTGTCGGTGCTGGATTTGAAGGCCGGTGAGAAGAAAGAGGTTCATACGTTCGAAAAAGTCGATGTGAACAAGGCCTTATCGCAAATTACCTTTAAGATAGTGAAGGATACAACTCGCTGGCTGTTCCTCGACGGCAGCAAACTTTACGCCCTTGATCTTCAAACCTGGCGAAAAAAACTGCTGCAAACCCTCCCCTTTGAAGCCACTCGGTACATGAATTTTTGGAAAAAGGAGATGATCCAAGCCGTATTCGGAGACACTCTCTATGTACTACCTCTCGGAGATGATGGAAGTTCTTATGATGAGAAGACCGTACACCTGCCCTTCCCCATGGATAACTACCGGAGAATCGAATCCGACGTCGACGATTCCGGCATGTGGCTTTCGCATTCCGACCCGGACAGCTTGAGGATCTATAGAATCATCGCCGATACTGTGCAGCAGGTAGTTAGCACAGCATCTTCCTTCGGAAGTTCCGTGCACATTTATTGGGATACGGGCTGGCTGGGTGATACCCTGTTCCATTGGGGTAATGCCGGCCTGCAAATTTACAAAGGAGCCGAGCCTCTATATAAATACGAATCGGACGAAGTCCACATTATTCATTGCCCGGACGCCGAACTTCTGTACCTGTACGAACCCCCAAATAAATTTTCAATGTTCGATCCAAAAACACTGAAGATTCTCTGGACCAAGCATTACGAGATCGTGCATTTACAGTTCTTTCAGTTCCTGGGTTGTGATTATGTATTCGTTAATCACGCCGAGGGAACTTCGGTTCTCGATGCTCGCAGCGGAAATGAAGTTTTCAGATCGAGTGATGTTGCCATCAAAAGAATTTTCTTGAATCAGGACACTTCAAAAGTGGCCGTCATCGGAGACAACTTTCTAGGCGTATTCGATTTCCCCAGCCGCCGAAAACTTAAAAGCGACCTGACAGCGCTATCGGCTCTGCATATGTGGGAAGTGGGAGATTCGGCGGAGGCAGTTCACACCGCTCGCCGAGCTCTCGGTTTGGGAACCGACATGTTCAAAAACATCCCGAAGGACCTCTTGAACATTTTTTCCAACCTGAAGCTGGACAGGGAATCGCTGCGATTGATGGGTACCATGGCTTTGAAAACCGAAGATCCCTTCTGGCAGAGAAACCTCAAGGACGCCGGATTGACCTTCCTCACTCCGCGACAATTCGGTTTTGTAACCTTTCCCATATCGATCACTCAGGGAATAATTGTATTGCCGCTCGCTTTAACTCCTATCCCGATCATCAAAGGTGCGGCGATGAACTATTACTGGCTCGAAGGGGATGACTACATACCGGAAGAAATCGCTTTACCTATCACCGGTTTTAATATTATCAACGATGGGCTCATCTTCTACAAGTACGCCCTGGACAGCGCGAACACAAGACTTTCATGGGAGCCATTACTGCTGACCTGGTCTGGAGAATTCAAACCGCTGGGGCAGGTATTTGAATCCCCGCTTCCGACATCCGATCCGAACGACCTGACTTATCCCTGGTTTGAAGAGCAGACAATTTTCAATCCGAATACAAAAGACCGGGCAGTCGTCGAAGTTACTCTGCGGAATCCACTGAAACGGAATTTCCACCTGACAGCCGGACTGGACTTGACCGGGAGGAGAAATAACTGGGCGGATTCCACCCTGAGATTACCCATCCGCATCGGTGGCCGCTATTACGCCCACGAGTATTACGGGGATTGCATCAGCCGGATCTACGAGGAATCGCAAGCTGATTCTATCGGGATTGAATTGGGGGATATCGTCGTCGCGTTCGGAGATCACTCCTTCACCAGCAACCTCGGCGTCGGCGACGTGAAAAATATGTATCCGCTTCGAACGCCCATAGATCTGACAATCCTCAGGGGGGATGATACGCTTCACTTTGACGCCTTTAACGGTTTTATCGGTTACGAATATCACCAGAGTTACAAGCTCATCGAACTCGATCCGGAAACCGGAGAGCACTTGACAGAAATGAGACTTCCTCCCACGCAGCACTTCCTCGGATCGAACTCGTCCGGGGAACTCGTCTACACCTGCAATGACAGCCTCAGGTTTCTCGATCCTCAGAGTGGTTCGTTCAAGACTATTACCATACCCGATCTAAATCATTTCCAACGCTATCCGTATTGCGTGCCCAAAGGGGACAATCGATTACTGCGAAGCGATATCGGCACTGAAATTATGGCGTTGAACATATCCAAAACCGCTGACGATTCCAACCGGGTCCTATGGAAACAGGAATACGAAAACATCTATCAGATCGGCGGCCTACATCGATTCCCATACAGCGACGATGATGAGGCCCTCCCCCTTCTCCTCAATGATGGCACCTTGCTGATCATTGATATAGCTACCGGTTTGCTCCTGGCTCGAGAAAACCTGCCCTTTCGGCATTTCGGGTACATTCCGCAGGTGCTGAACGGTGTGCTTACCGGATCGGCCGCCGGAAGGATCTTCGGATGGAAAGTAGCCTACTATCATCCGCCCTTTCCCTGGACGTCAGTCGGCTATGGTGCCTTAGCTTTCCTTCCGCTATTGATTGCCTCCGTCTCCGTCAACCGGATGCGCATCAACAGGCTCAAGCGGAGACAGGTCGAAGAGCTGGAACGGGAGCGTATAAGGCAGGAAATCGAAACTGCTGCTGCTATTCAGCGGCGTATTCTCCCCGACCCGGACGCTCTGCCGGTGATCGAGGGCTTTACGGTTTACGGGCAGAATTACCCTTGCAAAGAGGTCGGAGGCGATTACTTCGACGTTATCCCCATGCTCGACGCCCGTTTCGGATTTGTCGTCTGCGACGTCTCGGGAAAAGGGCTACCAGCCGCCCTGCTGGTCTCCTCCCTGCAGGCGACGCTGCATACTCTCTTCCAGAGCAACGCCAGCCTGGTCGAAATCGCCCGGAAGACCAACACCATCCTATGCAGGAACACTACCCCGGATAAATACGCCACCGGATTTATCGGTATCATCGATCCCCAAAATCACAGCATCGAAACGGTGAACGCCGGACATAATATCCCCCTCCTCCTGCGGGCTTCAGGGGAATTGGAAAAGTTGACGGAGGGTGGCTTGAGTTTCGGCATTCTCGAAGAGGCAGCTTACGTTTCCCAGAAATCTATCCTGCACTCCGGCGACCTCCTCTACATTTACACCGACGGCATCAGCGAGGCGCTGACTCCGGAATCGGAAGAATTCGGAATCGAACGGTTGGAGCAGTACGTCGTCTCCAGAACCTGGGAAGCGCCCCGGCAAATGCTTGAAGAGATCGAACATGAGATAAGAAACTGGACCCAGCAGACCAAATCCGGGAACGGCTTCACGCACGACGATTTCACCCAGTTAGCCATCCAGGTGGTACCCGCATAGCAATTGCTTATCCTATGATTAAAAAGGCTCAGGAAACATCCTGAGCCTTCTGTATAACCCTCTTTAATTGGATAGAACCGCGTGCCTAAAGTTGGCTAATTGAATCCCATCCGTATGTCGATCAACTCGCACACGGTGTATTCCTGAACGGGAGGGCTCTGCGCTTTGGTGGCCAGATTTTGAGGCACAACGCTGACGGGGTTCGGGCGGGTCAACTCGGAGGTGAGGTAACCGGCCAGAAACCCGGCGACCAGGATGGCCGCCACCTTCAGCAGCGGTGTGAGCGTAACGTGCTTCGCCCGGGGCAGAGGTGGCACAGTTGGTGCCACATGTGGCACAAAGCTTCCGATAATCCCCGTATCAGCAGTAAACGTATCGAACCGCATGCGGCATTCGCTGCACTGAGCGAGATGATCCCCCAGTTCACGATCTTCGCTCTCATCGAGTAGTTGCAGCACCGACTTCAACAGTGTATCGTCATCGTAGTGTTTCATTATATCACTCCTCTTTCCCGCAACTCTGCGCCGCACATCTTTACGGCGTAAAATATGCGCGACTTAACCGTTCCCAACGGCAGTCTGGTCAAGCGTGCGATCTCTTCATAGCTGTGCTCGCCGTAGAACCTCAAGATCAAGATATCGCGGTGGTGTTCGGGCAGCGCCCGGATGGTCCGAACTAAATGCCGGTCCCGTTCTTCCCTGACCGTTTTCTCCAGCGGCGACGGATTCCCGTCCGGCATGTCGCTGCCCTCAAAATCCTTCTCCCGGCTGCTGCGCTTCTTCTCCTTCAGCGCCAGCCGATAAGCGATTGTCGAAAGATAGGATTTGAAGCTGCCATCGGTGTGCTTGACGCGGCTCTGCAGAAGCCGGACGAAACTCTCCTGCGCCAGATCTTTCGCCGCCTCGAGTGATCCCGTGATCAGTACGGCAATTTTGATGAGGCCCAGGTGATGCCTCTCAAATAGCAGTTGCCAGGCGTCTTCATCACCTCGCCGGGCTCGATCAAGACAGTCCCAGTCAGAAATCATTCTAGATATCCCTGGCTCCGGCACCAGTCGCGGATTTCCCTGATGTCAGTTGATGAACACCACATCTTATTTATCTCATCAACATATTTTTGCCCGATCAGTTCCATCAAGTGCTCTTTATACCAGTGAAACAGGTCCAGCCGAGACTCCGGCGAGTACTTCACGACCGCGTCCATCACCTGTTGCAGTCCGCCGGCATAATTGAATGCCAGCCGCCAGGTGAACAAACGGTGGTCTGAATGGCGGAAATTCCAGCTGTCCAATCCGGAGGTCCGGAACTCGTCCAGCCAGGTCCGGCAGAGCTTCTTTACCAGATCGTTGTGCGACATCATAGGCGGTGTCACCAGGGTAACAAGGCCCAGGTTCCGGCCCACCTCGCTGTAGCGGTCGACAACGTCCGAAGACATCAGCGTGGCCGAGAAGTAGACCGGTCGCCGCTCCCGTTCGGCCGCCTCGATGATGCGCACCAGCAGGGTATCGCTGTAGGGGCCTGCAGGGGGCACCGGGGCTTTCTTCCGGTTTACTGACTCGTGTAATGCCTCCAGATCGCTCCGGGTGATAAACTTCGGTAAGCCCTCTTTCATCAGCATAGCGGGATACCAGTCCGTATTCAGCAGCGACCGGTTGGCGATGATTATATCCGGCCGATACTTCAAAACACGTTTAAGAATCCACCCCGGATAGGTATCCATGTCCCCGTTGGTGATGAGGATGGCGTTTTTATCCAGGCTAGTCAGCATATTGTAATTATAATCCATGACCATATCGGGGATGGCGCCCCCTTCGAGCAAGCGCCGCAGGGCGAGATCCAGCTTCTCCTGATCGCGATCCAGGTAGTACCCGACCAGTCCGAACCAGGGATCCATGTAGGCCGGATCCAAACGGGTGGCTCTCTCCAGCAAAATTTCGCCTTCCAGGTCCTCATGGCAGCCGTATTTCTTCATCCCGTACAGGTACAGAAGCGTGGGATTGGCGGGATAT
>JALGZU010000585.1 GCA_025774735.1 candidate division LCP-89 bacterium
CGGTAGTAGGATGCGGGCAGGTCACCGAAACGGTAATCGCCATTTTCCGACACGGCTGTTTCCCTGGCGGCGAGGGTGCCCTCCAACGGCTCAGCGACGATGCGCAAATTTGCCTCCGCATTCTCCACCCGTCCCGTTATGGCACCCAAATCCTCGAGATCCAGAGTGGCAAAAGACCGGATAATGAGGCTGTCGGATGACCGGTTGCCGAAAATGTCCCGCAGGGAATCCGGGATTATCTGTAATGAATAATCTGCGGCCGAGTGTAAGGATTCCTTCGGGATAAACCTTCCCCAGGATGATCCGGGGTAACTCCAGTTTCCCGCAACCAGGCTGCTGTCCGGATCGAATACCCGGATCGACCGGGGCAGATCCGTCAGGGTGACCGCTTCCGAGAAGCCGACCAGGATACCTGAATCTAAAGGGACGCTCATGGCTCCGTGAACCGGACTGCTCCAACTGAAGCGCGGGCCGAGGCTATCCGCTGCTGTAGAAGCCTCGAATTCTGCCGCCAGAGTGTCCGACAGGTTGCCGGCCAGGTCTTTTATGCTCGTCACCAAGATGCTGTAAACGTCCCCTTCGCGCTGCACACCGGTGGAAAGGAGCGCGGCGCTGGAATCAGCCCGATCCTGGTACAGGTCCATCACTGTTAAGGCCACACCTGTTTCAGACTCGACGGCAACCCGGGCTTCCGATATATCTACCGCTTCACTGAAACTCAGGCGAATCCCCTGCCGATGCATAGCCTGTGCACCCCGCAGGGTGGGAGGATTGAGGTCATAATCGCTCATCACGAAAGTGACGACCGGCGGGGAATGCTCGTGCGCAAACACGTCGGCAGAAGAGACCGCCAGACCTTCCCTGTCCGCATCCCAGAGTCGGTTTCGGATCACCTCTTCGATCGCGAAGAGGCGGTATTGTCCCGGGGGCAGGAAAGAAAGATCAAATTGGTTTCCGATATCTGGTTGGACGGCGTAAGGGGCACGGTTAAATCGGGGATCTGGATCGCTTTCAGTTTCGAGGGGGTAAGCCCAAATCCAGGTGTCAGCAGGTTTCTCAACATCCTTGATTCGACCCGTAATCGCCGCCCGGTCGATGGCAGATCCGGTTGAGAAAGCCAGCACGAAGGATTCGCTCATTTGATTGCCGTTGACGTCGCGAATACCTGAGCCGAAGGTGATGACGATAGTGCGGTCAGAGGGCAAGGCTTCGTGGAAGCGGATTTTGATGCGTTTGCCGCCAGTCTTGACGCTGTATCCACCCGGGGGCTCGGGGCTGATGAAGATGGATCCATCGATGGAACTCGCCAGGAGGTATTCATTCAATCTCAACCAGGGGCGAATGTCTTTGGCCACACCCACGGATTCGGAGTGAGGATAGCTGGCGGTGATAACCGGACCGGTCTCGTCAACCGGGCCACCCGGGGGGGGAGCCTGCCGCGCACATCCGGCCAGACTGATCAAACCAAATAGCAATAAGACAAATCGACCTATCTTCAGGAGATTCCTAATTTTTGTTGGAAATACTCTATGGTCTTCTTTAAGCCTGTCTCCAGCAAAACTTCCGGCTGCCAACCCAGTTTCTGCTGCGCCAGGGTGATGTCCGGGCGGCGTTGCACAGGATCGTCCGCAGGCAGGGCCGTGTACTCGATTTTCGATTTCGACCCGGTCAACTGCAAGATGATTTTGGCAAAATCGAGGATGGACCGTTCGCTGGGATTGCCCAGGTTGACTGGACCGACGGTCTCTTCGCATTCCATCATGCTTATCAGACCTTGTACCAGGTCGTCAACGTAGCAGAACGAGCGGGTTTGCGACCCATCGCCGTACACTGTAAGCGGTGCCCCGCGCAGCGCCTGGATCACGAAGTTCGATACGACTCGGCCGTCATCCTCGGCCATGCGGGGGCCGTAAGTATTGAAAATACGTACGATGCGGGTGTCCACCCTGTTCTGGCGGTGGTAGTCCATCATCAGGGTTTCAGCTGCGCGCTTGCCCTCGTCATAGCAGCTGCGCACGCCGATCGGATTGACGTTGCCCCAGTAGGTCTCCTTCTGCGGATGTTCGAGGGGGTTGCCGTACACTTCGGAGGTGGATGCCTGCAGTATTCGGGCTTTGACCCGCTTGGCCAATCCCAGCATGTTAAGGGTGCCCAGCACGTTCGTTTTAATGGTCTTGACGGGATTGTATTGGTAATGGACGG